>NZ_JBAQZB010000164.1:0-3762 GCF_049790535.1 Legionella sp. | reverse complement strand
AACCAAATTAGGTATTTCTGTACGTATTATTGATAAAGAAAAACAAGCAGGTCTAACTTCGCGAGCATTAGTCGTACAAACACGTACCCTGGAATTTTATAATCAGATTGGCATCACTAATGAAGTTGTAGCGGGCGGTATCAAATTGGAATATTTTCAATTATGCCAAAATGACCTGCTGCTTAAAACTGTAAACGTTACTGAAATTGGGGTAGGCATGACCCCTTATCCTTTTATACTGTCATTCCCACAAGATGATCATGAAAGGCTGTTAGTGACTCATTTAGAAAAATTGGGTGTAAAGGTTGAGCGAAACACAACTCTGGTTTCTTTTTCACAAACAAAGGAAAAAGTTACTGCCATTATTGATTGTCACAATAAACAGGAAATTGCGAAGTTTGATTATCTTTGTGGTTGTGATGGTGCACGAAGTACTACACGAGAACAAGTAGGTCTTAAATTTCCTGGCGGCACCTATAGCCAAAAATTTTTTGTTGCAGATGTAGAATCTCCAGATGAGGCAATGCGTGGTCTGCGAATTGATGTTACAGAAACTGATTTTTGTTTAGCCTTTCCCGTACACAGCTCAAAAACAGTGCGCCTTATCGGCATTGTTCCTCCAAAACACGCACTTAAAGAGGAAATTAAATTTGCAGATGTTCAAGAGTCCGTTGCAAAAAATATAGACATTAAAATTACTGGCGTTAATTGGTTTTCCACTTACCATGTCCATCACCGCGTTGTATCTCAATTTCGCGTTGGGCGCGTTTTCTTATCAGGGGATGCGGCACATATTCATAGTCCTGTTGGTGGGCAAGGCATGAACACCGGCATTGGGGATGCGATTAATTTATCCTGGAAGTTAGCAGCTGTTCTGCAAAAGAAATGTTCTGAGAAAATACTGGACACTTATGAATTAGAACGTCTACCCTTTGCTAAAAAACTGGTTTCCACGACAGACAAAATGTTTCAAATCGTTACCTCTTCTTCATTCTTAGGCTCCGCCTGGCGAAAATTTATTTTTCCTTATCTAATTCCAATGATGTTTAAATACCCCACATTGAAACATTATTTCTTTAGCTTCGTATCACAAATAAAAATTAAATATCGTGCAAGTCCACTGAGCATGAAAAATAGGGGTAAAGTACAAGGGGGAGATCGTCTTCCTTGGGTTTCTTATAAGACAACCGATAATTTTGAGGTGCTAAAAACATTAGATTGGCAAGTACATGTGTATGGAAAACCAAATGAATTACTGCATGAAACACTTCAAAGCCAAAATATTTCCTTGATCGTATTCACTTGGTCTAAGGCAGCCAAAGACAAAGGCTTAATTGAAAATATCGCTTATTTAATTCGTCCTGATGGCTACATTTCTGTTATTGACTCAACACCCAATGGAGAACACATTAAGAAAATGTGGATATCCTTAAAATAAGCAACCTCAACAGAATACTTTAAGCCATTTACCCAACTCACAATTAATCTGGGCTAGTCGAAGGGCTTCGTGTGGATGATAGGTGTTTAATACAGCCGATATGCAGTTATCGTCTTTCCGATTAATATAGATGAACTACCTTTCATTACTCTTAAGGTTTCACTGAAACTTACCGCTTCGAAAATCATCCAAAGCTTGCATCACTTCCGCCTCAGTATTCATGACAAAAGGTCCGTGACGGACAATAGGCTCATGTAATTTCATCGCTGCAATCAATACACATTGACTGTTCTTGCCGCCCTTTAATGTGATGACTTTGCCAGCACTAAGTTTTGCCAATACGCCTTGTTCAACCAACTGCTCTCCAACCCATACTGCTCCTAAAATAACAAGTAGAACGGCCTCATAATTATCAGGAATATGTTGTTGCACACTGGCGTCTATAGGCAAGGTAATATCAAAAAATAAAGGATTTGTAGCAATATCTTTAATTGGAGAGGTGGTACCTTTATCTGTTTTACCAGCAATCACTTTAGTGACCGAACCGAATTCATTTTTTTCCAAAGGCAGTTGACTGCTCAAGATCTCCTGATAGCGAGGTGCACCCATTTTTTCTGCTGCAGGTAAATTCAACCACAATTGCATGCCCTTTAAACATCCACTCTCAGAAGATGGCATCTCCGAATGCACAATTCCTTTTCCGGCTGTCATCCATTGCACGTCTCCAGCACCAATAACACCCTTGTGTCCTTTATTATCCTCATGGGTAATACTACCAGCCAACAAATAAGTAATGGTCTCGAAACCACGATGTGGGTGAGGAGGAAAACCCGCCATAAAATCCATGGGATTATTGCTATCGAAATAATCAAACAATAAAAGAGGTTCAAAATCATTCGTTCTTTCAACGCCTATATAGCGATGCAATTTTACCCCTGCACCTTCTCGGATCAAAACCCCATTTATTAATCGAACTACTTTAATATCGGGCACCGCAACCCCTCCTATTAAACCAGAGTTTACCGCTTAAAATGAAAAAAAAATTTTATCTGGTTATTTTTAATAGCATAGTTCAAAAAAATTCGTTTTCCCAGAGAGGTCTGTTAGAAGGTGTTTCTAGGCAATTCGAATTGGCACCCTAGAGTGCCAACATTAGATGAGCACAAATTAGTCTTGATTGTGACAACTTTTATATTTCTCTACCATTTGCTCTTCTTTTTGTTTCATTTTATTTTGTAATTCTGTTTTTTGCTGAGCATTCAGTAGAGTATAGATTTGACTTTTAACCATAACTTTAGCTTTAATCATATCACCAATCAGTTTTGTTTTTTTATCAATTAAATCATTCACTACTGATTGATCCATGTTTCCTGAAGTAATCTGATCATTAATTTGCTTACTCAAATCACGCATTTGCTCCCCACTTTGTTTCATGGTTGCTTTTAAATTAGCCAAAATAGGTTGTATTTTTTGTTTTTGAGAATCATCCAGTTTGATCGATTCAAGCATTTTATTCATGCCCTCACCACAACCACCAAAATGAGCAAATGCAGCAGAGCTGATTGCTAAAGAACATGTCAATGCTAATGTTCCTAGTAATTTTTTATACATGATAACCATCCTTAGTTAATTAAGTTGAAAATCATAAACAAGTATAGACGTATTTTTGCAAATTAGTTGAAATTTAAAAATTTTATTTGGAATCCGAAGTCCTGCTGCAATTTAGGATTTACAATTCAACAGTTGTTAGCGACAATATAGCAACTTGTACTGCATTTACTCAATAAAAATATATTTTCTTGGATGCTTAAAAACTACAAACAAGGTCATCATTATAATGAATGTCTCAATCACAAAATTTCTACTGTATAGTGTTATGTTAATAAGTACGGCTTCGATTAGTCAGGCGGATGTTCTTCTTAAAGACATGCAAGAACACACTATTCCATTTTCTTCCTTGAAAGGAAGATGGATTCTTATCAACTATTGGGCAATGTGGTGTAAAACCTGTATTGCAGAAATTCCTGAATTTAATCGCTTTTACCATAAACATGAAAACGAAGCAGTAGCTTTATTTGCAGTAAATTATGATGGATTGCCTTTATTCAAACAAAATAACCTGATTCAAAAACTTAATATCCAATATCCTTCTTTAAGTTCTGATCCAGCATTGGCATTGGGTTTAGGAGATATTGTTGGTGTTCCTGTAACCTTTATATTTAATCCTAAAGGAGAGCTGGTCAACACCTTGTATGGAGGGCAAAACCTTAGCTCCCTGGAAAAAGCTATTTTTGATAAAAATACAGGCTAACCGCAATAATAAA
>NZ_JBAQZB010000163.1:0-2042 GCF_049790535.1 Legionella sp. | reverse complement strand
TGCAAAAATCATCAATGTCACAGAAAATTTCAACCATTGGTGCTAATAGCATTTCGACTCCTTTCATAACTTGGCGGTTTAAAAAAGAGAGAAATCTATCAAGCACCATCTTTTTATTCAATATTTTCAAGTAATTATAATTTTCTTATCCATAACTGGCGTTAAATATATTTTAGCAATTATTATATCGCGTTTAGCCATGGCATGTACAAAAAGTAATTGTATATTTTCTTGTCTTTTATAAAACGCCGATAACCCATTATCCATATTATTTACCCCTTCCCTAATGCAGTGCAGTGCTGTTAACCGAATCACATCGGTGCCTATAAACTCCACACATTCTGCGGTTACAGTCATTTTCATATTATAGCTATTAAAATGATGCTATAAGTTAAAGACTATCTATACTAATAAGTAGGCTCTTCCCCATTTAAAATGCTGAAATAAGTAATGAGAAGTATGTTATGGACACTTTTAGCGTTTACCTAATAAAATTTATGCCGTTGGCAAATTGAAGTGTATTTTCGCATTTTAAAAAGTGGGTACCGAATTGAAAAATTACAATTACAGGCTTAATTACCACAGGACTGAGTAATGAAAGCATACTCGAAATTGCCAGAAAATGCTTAAAGAAGGTTCTAAACTAGTGTTTGTCGCAAAAGTTACTGAATTATCCTTAGATAAATCAAAGAACTACAAAAATGACAATTAGAGCCCAATTATGAATTCATCCAACATGCTATTGGTGAGTATAGCCATGATAAATAAGTACTGTTAGGGTTAATATATTCTTTTGAAATAAAAATAAGATAGAAAATGCAGAATCGTGCTTGTGCACAGCGTCAATACACCTTAAGACCATCATCGGATCAAGTTCGACATCCTGTCGATTGAAGCTGCGCCAAACGTTGTTATTATAGAAAAACTATGAGTATTGGCCAGCAGAAAACTACGTAATATTGTGTAAGATATTTCTTATTTTTATCAACAAGACTAATACATGCGAACGCGCGGCACTTCAGACCAGCATGACGTATAGGCCGGGGATTTTAATTCAGAACGTATTGCCCAAGGCTTTGAATATCCTTCAGCCACGCGATTCATTGAACACTGCCCAAACGTCATGCCAACCTATTTCTTGGCTAGCATACTCCATTGAGTAATATAAGGATTGGGATACCCCTCAATTGCAGCCACCTGGCTTGCCCATTGTAGTTCCCACGCGCTCGGGGAATAGGTTTTGTTCCACGCCATAAATAATTCCTTTTGCGAAGAGCTTAAAGAAATCCTATAATGTTCTGCCATAAATAAGTAAGCTCGCGCGACCACACCCTTTGCGTTATCTGGAGGCTCTGCCCGGCGCAACGCTTTATCAATTTTAATGGTGCAGCCAAAATAATTATTTTTTCCTGGAATCATGCCAAAGCGATAATTAGAGCGCGCTTGATTAACGAGCCCTACAGCTGGCCATAAATTATAAAGCTCCGCTTCTAAATGACGATAGTGTTTATCTATTTGTTGACAACAACGCCGCCCCTTAAAAGGCTTACCCTGTTTGTCTGTACATAAAGGAGTGCGCCAGCACTCAAAGCGCTGACCTAAATGCTCAGCCGCCACTATATGCTCAAACTCCATGCGGTGCGCACGTTTGTTAGCAGAAGCTTCTTGCATACCACAACTGGTTAAATCAATTTCTTTTTGGTTATAGGTGCATTGGCAATAAATTGTTTGCGGATGTTTACTAAAAACGGAAACAGCAATTTTTTTAGCACGCGCAAAGGAATCAGGTGATGCCGCATAGCCTGTAGAGCAAATTAATAAAAATAAGAGAAAAGAGCGCATAACTTAGCCATAAAAAAAGAATAAAATTATAAAGAGTGGCAGCATTAAATTCCATTTATTTTTCTAAAAAAGCAGGGAATAATAAAATCCAGAACGGTTCATTAAAGCACAACAAAACCCACACTTTGTGTGGTGCGATTAGCTCAACTCGGCTGACGTATGATGAAGTTAAAGAAAAAGGAAATCGTTTATTTCTTAAT
>NZ_JBAQZB010000162.1:0-79229 GCF_049790535.1 Legionella sp. | reverse complement strand
TGCTAATAGCATTTCGACTCCTTTCATAACTTGGCGGTTTAAAAAAGAGAGAAATCTATCAAGCACCATCTTTTTATTCAATATTTTTTCAAGTAATTATAATTTTCTTATCCATAACTGGCGTTATATTAATAACATGACGGTTTTAAATGGGTATATGGCCGTAGTGGGGTGTGCCGCTGTGGCAGCTGCTTTTATTGTTTTACTAAATGCGGCAACTTTTGGCATACCGGGTTTGATAGCAATAACTGGGTTAGGCATTACTTCTGTGCTTGCTAGAGTTGGATACTTTGCTATTAGTAAATATATAAACGAGGAAAAAAACCCTGAGCCAGACAATTCAGCAGATTGTTTTGGTCTTTCACTGTAGTTACTTAGTCTTAAGTTTATACCAAGCAAGTATTTACGCCCAATAAGTAAGTCGGTCTTCAAAATCTAAATTTGGACAAATCGGGAGTTTTTCTTGGGAGTGGCAATCTGCTTTACTTTGCCAGCCAAAATACATTATGCTGGATTAAAAGTCGCTGACATAATAATGGTGTATGCTGCAACAAGTGATGAAAATATGCTTTAGTAAATTGCTGTGAACACACAGGACAGTTGCAATCAGGGTCAATTGTTTCAAATTGCTTTTCGGTGCTGCAATCGGTTAAATCAATATCACCTCTTTGACTATAAACTCTTCCATGTAACGCCGCGTTTGCGGGTTCATCGGACTCTATAAATTCAACGTCTTTACTTCGTATGTAGTGGAGCAATTCTGCATTAATAGTACCCATTACATAACGTGGCAAATGGGACCATTGCTCCAATTGGATTAATGTTGATTCATTGATGTCGTTAAAATACACGCCATGGGTTCGTCCAATCTCTTCAGATTGACAATCCTCTACATGAATAAATGGAATAATGGCATCAGGCCATTTTTCCCAAATTAAAGCACAATTTCGAAGAATATTTTTGGGTAAAATGATCCCATCTGGTTTTAAATGTTGGACTAATTCAATGAGCTCAAAAGAGGTTAATTTGATTTTAGAACCATCATAAGGTGACTTAAGAGTATATGTTCCTTCTCTATTGGCTACCAAAGACGTTGCATTTAATATAAGAGTGCCGGACCAACCCAAATAATGAGGTAAATTAGTTATTTTTCTCAGTACTTCTTGTCCTGGTTTATGCAACAAAAACTCTAAAGAATAAGATAGCGCAGTCGCTTTTGCTTCGTGCCAATTCTCTGCAGTGAGACATAAACCCGCTTGTGATGTCACAACCGGTATAAAATTTTTCTTGACAACTAACATTCGCATCTCCCTTAAAGCAATAAACTCGTATCCCCATAACTAAAAAATCGATAACCTTTCTCAATTGCTTCCTGATAAAGCATCATCGCTTCTTTATAACCAATAAAAGCCGAAACCAGCATCAATAAAGTAGATTCTGGCAGATGAAAATTTGTCATTAAACCATCACAAATCTTAAATTCATATCCTGGGTAAATAAATATATCCGTGTCCTGACTACATGGCATTAATAAACCATCTCGCGCTGCACTCTCAAGACTACGAAGTGCAGTAGTACCTACCGCAATGACTCGATGTCCTGAAGCTTTAGTCGCTTGTACGGCAGCACATAATTCAGCGCTGAGACTAAAATGTTCACGATGCATCTTATGATCTTTAATCTGATCACAACGAACTGGAGTAAATGTTCCCGCACCAACATGCAGCGTGATATAAGCTACCTTAATACCTCTTGAATTCAAACTGGATAAAACGTCTTCGTCAAAATGTAAGCCTGCTGTTGGTGCAGCTACAGATCCTTCATGTTTTGCATAAATGGTTTGATAACGATCTTCATCCAATATTTCATCGCTTCTATTGATATAGGGTGGCAATGGCATGTGCCCTACCTCATGTACTAATTCCAAAACCTTAATACTGGATTTACAAACAAAAAAATCATCCTGCCGATCCAACACTTCAAGCTGTCTATCTTGATCTAAATAAATAAGTGCACCTGACTTTAAGGCTTTACTTGCCTTAATGTGAGAAAGAAAAGTAAATTCATCGATAATACGCTCAATCAGCAATTCAACTTTGCCGCCAGTTCCCTTATGCCCGTAAAGACGTGCGGGGATTACTTTGGAATCATTCATAACGAGCAAATCACCAGGTTTTAGAAAATCACCAATATTTTTAAATTGATGATGGCCAAATTCTTTTACCTTACGATCATAAGTTAAGAGGCGTGAATTACTGCGCTTGGCTAGTGGATATTGTGCTATTAACTCTGGGGGTAAATTAAAGTAGAAATCCTGTTTATTCATAGTGCAACCTGAAAATAAATTGGTGGCATTATACACTAAATGAGGATATGAGTGTAATCAATAGTCTAATGCCTCATTAATTGCAGCCCGTTTTCCCGTGAGTGCGAGCAGAAAACAAATAAACAAAAATAAAACTTGCTCCTGAAAATCACGGCGACATTGAAAGGCATGAACCCCCAGTCGAAGCAAATCAATTCTTCTCAATTGCGACCAACTTTGCACAAAACTATTCTGTCCCATGCCACAAAGCTGTATTAGCAAACAAACCTGTGTAAGCCAACAACCATTTGTAATTCGTTTAAAACGACGTAAATAAGCCTTCACTCCTGAATTAACACCCACCTGATTGTTGTCATGCTGCCTATAAAGCATTGATGGCTCTGGATCAATGAACCATTGGTAGCCATTAGCTCGAGCAAATGCATAACAGAACCAATCGTGCGCGTTCACTTCTTGCAACACATCCCAAATTTCAAGCATACGAGCCTTTATAACACTCATTAACTTGTAGCTCATGACATAAGTGCAGCCTGGTCCAGCACATTCAAAAATAAAATCCCAACGTTTTTGTGGTTGCGATTTATTAATCAGCCTCTGCCTTCCATCAGCCCAATAAGCGGTCACATTACTTGAGTACGCGTCGTACTTGGAAGTATTGAGAAGAGTTGTGGCCTTACTCAGCTTATTTGAGTACCAGTGGTCGTCTTGATCTGCGAAGGCGATATAATCAAATTTTGAAAAATCAACATCACGAATTAGACGGAAAAAATTTCTTGCAGCACAGCCAAATTTCTCGCCATGGGGTAAAACAATTACTCTAGGATCCCGTTTTGATAATTCATCAAGCCAAATTTCGCTGCCATCTGAAGAAACATCGACACTGAGAAAAATAGTGATGCAAACATCCGTTTGGTTAAGAATGGTTTGAATCTGTTCGTCCATGTATTGCATACCATTATACACAGCCAGCAATACAGCACATTGAGGCAGAGTTCGATTAGCAAAACTCAAAATAGGTTCTCCCAAATTATTTCATAGCTACCTTCAAGTAGCATGGGATGTCGTAATTGCCCTTCTTAAAAGATGGGAACAAAACCATAAAAAACACATCAATACTATAAACATCAAATTTAGTAAAATGTAAAATTGTGGAGCAAACCCCATAAACAAAACACTATAAGATATTTTTATAAAAATTAAAAAAGTAAAGATGTTAGGGTATTTTTTGAATAAAGCAAAGGCTAAAATAAAGCTTAATAATAAAAAAGCAAATGCCCAAATAACCATAAACAGACCGCCATAAAGTAAAAAGGGATAAAATTCTGTTCCCACATTGAATCTTGGAACTAATATAGGTGCATAAGGATAAACATCAAAACTTTCCCGATTAAAAGGAGAAAATTGACTTAACAAAAAATCCTGATTAATAAAACCTTGAGATGCAACGGTTATAAAATTGAAAATAGGTGTTGTTATATACAAAATAATTTGCTGCATTAGGGAAGGAAGACTTGTAAACAAATCAGTAAGAGGATAAGTATTATAATGCAGCATTGTACCTGATGAGGGTACTATAAAGGAGGAACCACTTCGATAGTGTCCTATTATTGCAAAACTAAGAACACAAATAATAGGTATAACACAAAATGAAAACTTACTTACAAGTTTTCTTTTAACTATTTCTGATGACTGGTGAACTAGAGTTAAGCAAAAAAACAATGAATAACAGGACGTAAAAAACCGATTCCTGTCAATTATTAAGATAGGAAAAATAATTGCATAAGTTATAAAAAAAAATTTCATGAAAGGAGATCGAAGTAAAATAAATGCTACAGGAATAAAAATCCAACAGAGAATAGTTATATGACGCACATACCTGCCAATACCATTAATTTCTGCATAAGTAGCCGGATTAAGTAGCTTAAAACCATTAACATAAATATCGATCGGCCCACAAATAGCTATAATCAAGCACAATAACAACACAACAAAACGGTAAGGAGTGGAGAATATTTGCTGATAGTAATCATGCACACGGATGTTTAAAGGAGTAATTAATTTAATGAGTATTACAGGCAGAGTGACCATAGCAAAAAAAAAGAAAAAACTAAAATAATAGTTATCGGGAATATTAAAAAAAGCGAGCAACAATAAAAGTGCAATGTAAATTGGCATCAAAAAATAAAAAGAAATGGAATTAAACAAAAAATTCAATTTTGTAACTCACTTGTAACTTGAAAGAATAAGCTGATACACATAATAAAAAAACAACGGACGTACTTTTTTTGTAAAAAATATATTTTTGCTCTACTTCGATATTTTACTTGAAGTAAATACTTAACCAGTATTCCTTTATTAATATATCGCTCAACAATATTTAGAAAAAATTTAATGTTCTCAATACGTTGCATTACATTTTTTGTTTTAGAAGTATTTGTGGAATGTATCCTATAAGAACAAACACTATCGTTTATAAAAATAATGGAATTAGGAATCTCAAGTAAAGATAAAAATAAATCATAATCATCAATAGCACAGGTTTCATCATAACGCATAGTATTATAATGGCTTTTTTTAATTAAATGAGTTGGCCCTGCCACACACCAGTGCTGTATCAGTTCCTTAACTAAAAGATCTGGTTCTTTTAGTCGTTTAATAGTTCCTCTATGAAAAGCAATAGAACTCTGATGAATTATACGCCCCTCTTTATTGATCACATTGCCATCAGCAAGAGCACAAAGAAGATTAGGGTACACTTTAAATTGTTTATAAAGCTTCTGTGTACTGCCAGGAGTAATAATATCATCAGAGGCACAAAGTCTTAAATACTCCCCTTTAGCCATCTCAATCATTTGATTTAAAACGGCAGGCAATCCTTTATTTTTTTGCAAAAGATAAACTACTTTTAAATGTTCTTTGTTCGCTTCAGTCCATTTTTTAATAATAGATGGTGAATCATCAGAGGAACCATCATCCACGAGAATTACTTCAGCTGGTACAGTTAAGTACTCACTATCTAATCGAATGCACTCAAGAAGCATGGGTAAATAATTCTCATGATTGTAACTAGGTATTAAATAACTTATCATTGCGTCCATGAGATACTCTCTCCTCAAGATTTCTAAAAATAAGAAAATACATCGTTATCCAATAAGCAAAATAATTGATTGCGTAAGCCCAGGATACTGCTTCAAATCCCCAAGTATTAGTTAATAAAACAACAGTAAAATAAAAGCTAACGGAAAATAGAATTTCTGTCAAAATAAAAAATTTAATCATGGCCTTACCCAACATGAGAAAAGCTAGGATCCAGCTCCCAATTTTGAGAATATCTCCTAAGACCTGCCCTAAAAAAAGTTCTCTAACAGGGTAAAATTCAGCACTGAATAATATACTAATAATATAATCACGCAATAAATACATCAATACGGCACAGACTATGGATAGAGGCAAAATGATCTTATAAACCTGGATAACTTCTTTTCTCAGGTCAAGGGAATCTCTTAATTCAGAGAGACGTGGCAAGTAGTATACACTGAGTGTCGTTGTGACTAACATGAGATATGCTGCACTTAATCTCCACATAGCTTCCCAATAACCCGCTGCTTGCCAACCAAAAGCTTCACCTAAATAAGTACGAACAAAGATATGGCTGATAGGGACACAGGTGGCCGTCGATAATGCCATTAAAGTATACTTGGCCAGATTTTTACCAATACTCATGTCGAAATTACCAATTAGATAAGAAAATTTAAACCAATTTGCACGGCAACAGATGAAAAAAGTGGTAAAAAAAGCAAGTGACTGAAATGTAGCGAGTGCAATTAATGCGCCATATAAGCCATATTGTACTGCCAAAATTGCTGTGATAGAAAGAGCAAATAAACTACCAGCAATATTAGCATTCACATAACGAACAATTTCTTTTTTACCATTCAGAATAGCAAGTAACAAAGCATTAAATACAAATAGCATCAATGTGGCTGCAAACCAAAGAAAAACCCCTGTATAAGATTCATCTTTTAAAAACCATACGGCCATGTTTTTACTAAAAAAAGCAATTATAAGTGAACTCAATAAAGAGCCGGTAAATGCGACCGTGCCAGCAGTACGCCAAACTGAGCGTTGGCGTTGTTCATCATCATAATATTCAGCCGTATATTTTGTAACCCCTGTATTAATTGCACCACTGGCAAAGGTTGTAATCATAGTCACTGCATTCTGGAATTGTCCTAAGGCAGCATAACCTACAGGTCCCACATAAATTGCAAGTATTTTATTAATGCCTAATAAAGTCAATATCTTAACTAAAACTGCAATCCCATTAAGCAAACTAGTTTTGATGAATGTCATAGGTTAAAGTACCTGCTGGGGTTCAAAACTATTGCAAATATCAATAACTTGTTGCGCTTCATCCACGGATAACGTAGATCCCATGGGCAAACTTAAAATCTCTTGATGAATACGTTCAGTCAGGGGATAGGAGAGATGGTTATAAATTCGGTATGCTTCCTGCTTGTGTGGTGGAATTGGATAATGAATTAACGTTTGTACTCCTGCAGAATTTAGATGTTGTTGTAATGCCTCCCTCTGGGCGCAGCGCACAACGAATAAGTGCCACACATGTTGCTCATAATTATTGTATGAAGGTAAAGTAATAACTGGATTAGTAATACCTTTCACGTACAATCTAGCGATTTTGCGGCGATGTTCTGTTTGTCCATCAAGATAATTAAGTCTTATATTTAACATTGCTGCCTGAATTTCATCTAAACGGCTATTAACACCTTGATAAAGGTTTTTATATTTTTCATGGGAACCATAGTTACGCAAAGCTCGTAAAATAGTTGCAAGCTGAGAATCACTAGTTGTTATTGCACCTGCATCCCCTAATGCGCCCAAATTTTTTCCAGGATAAAAACTAAATGCAGAAGCATCGCCCCAGTTACCTGCCTTTCGTCCTTGAATACTCGCACCATGTGCCTGAGCTGAATCTTCTAAAACTAAAAGATTATGCTGTTTGGCGATGGTCATAATCTCTGGCATTTCACTTAAACAACCATAAAGGTGTACCGGTAAAATAACACGAGTTTTTGCTGTAATTGCTGCTTTAAGATTTGACAAACTAAGATTGTAGCTGCACTCATCAGGTTCTATAAAAACAGGTTGTAACCGATTTTCGGTGATTGCCAGGATACTAGCTATATAGGTATTCGCTGGAACAATAACTTCATCACCTTCTTTAATCTTTCCAAGCTCTTTCCAGGCTCTTAATGTTAAGCTCAAGGCATCTAAACCATTAGCCACACCAATACAGTATGTTGTTCCACAATAAGATGAAAAACGCTGTTCAAATGAATCAAGTTCAGAACCACAAATGTACCATCCCGAGTCAATCACCCTGCTACAAGCCTGCTTCAATTCATCCGCCAAACTTTTATTCACTTCCTTTAAATCAAGAAAACTTATCATTTTAATTCAATCTCATAAAAATCCAGTACAATACCACGAGCGCCAAAATTCTCTTTCTGTGCAATAAGACTTGTATTTAAAATAGTTCCCTGCTGCTCCGTGGAGGCACCAAAGCTAAAATATTTAAATTCTTGCTGTTTACTTTCTTCAATACATGTCTCAATAAGAAAATCTAAAGCTCCAGAAGCTTTTCCTTCTTCATTAGTTACAAGATATTGCGTATGTACCGTGGTCTGAAATTTAAAAAGTAAAGCTGCAGCAAGCAAAACGCCGTTTTTCTCAACAGTTTTCAAATAAATATTATCGGGGAATAGAGAAGATAAATATTCAAGTTCTTTAATTGAGTGTACAGGAGATGCCCTATGACGCACCAAAACTTGTGAAAGTAAACTATGAAAACTTGCCCAAGCAGTTGAATTGCCAATCTCGAGCCCCAATTTTTTTGCTCTAGCGATCAACCATTTTTTGCCTTTTGAAAGCTTGATGCGGTTATCAAGATAAATAACGCTGGATAAATCACGCCGAACAATTTTTGCATCTAGGGTATTGGCGATAAAATAGAGATCTTCCTGAGCCCCATGTGTATAAAATAAATAGGGTATTGCCTTATAGACTATTTTTTTAAATCCAAGCTCACGCGCTTTTTTTGCCAAACAGGAAACAATGTCACATACACTTTCAGCACGTATTTTGTTCAATAAGAGCAAACCACCGTAAGTAAGCCCACCATGGGAATTTAAAACATCATTTTGAGTTGACGCAGGAAAAATTGCTACTAAAACATCATCCAGGTAAAACATCAATGAAGCATCAGCAAAACGATCGGCATGATACTCAAGATAGTCGCGTTTAAAAAAGAACAAAGGAGACTTGCAGCTATCAACAAAAAGATCCCAACTAACTTTAGCATCTACAGTATAAGGCCGACAAATCACCATTCTAAAAGCTCCGCAACCCCAAATCCATCAATACCCATATTATTGCCATTATAAAACCCATATGTTTTATCACGAACATTCACCAATCGTGGATAACATAAATGAATTGAATCAAAACCCTCTTCTGATAAGGCTAAGCCTAAATTGTCATCTTGTCTTACCCAATCAATACCATTATTTGACACAGCAAGTCCAGGAAAATAATCCTTACCGCTTATACTGCCTTTGGTATAAAACATATAATAACAATCATTTCTTTTGTAAACTGAGGGCCTACCAATGCGATATTCTTTGTCAGCAACATCAACACATAAAACTCCAGGCTTAAATAATGAAATTCCATCATCAGATTCAGTGTACCAAATAGTGTATTTCGGATAAGGCATATTATTAATTATTTGCCAATCATTTCCAGCTGCATACCATATTTTCCAACGATTATTTTCATAAAGAGCTGTATGTATGGCACGTATTGTATTTGCACCCTTTGTTCTGTCTAAAACAGGGGCCTCGGTAATTCTAACGAAATGCTCACCCTCATTGGTACTTTCAGCCACCCCTGTGAACGCTAGGAATTTGGCCCGCTTAACCAACTGAAAACCAACGTAGTACATACGTAAGCGAGTATTATAACGAACCACATCACCCAAAATAACGCCATTGTCATCAAAACAACCTGCTCTTCCTATATCTAAAACGGGTTGTGCAGAAACTCTCTTGATCAATGTAGGATTGGATGCATCCAAATCCACATAACCTATACGACTAATACCTTCTTTATCGCGAAAACCAGCATAGACGCGAATTGTTTCATCATTGATTAAAAAAGGGGTGGGGGTTAGAGCTGAATCGACCCTCCAACTATCATGACTGTCTTGACGAAATACATGGCCAATTTTATTCCATTTCATTTCTCCAATACTCCTACAGTTCAATACTAAATGAACTCTTTTTGGGCATTTCTTTGGCTGGTGCGCCATAATATATTTTTTCAGGCTGATGTAGACTTTTAGATACTAATGCCCCTGAGGCAATAATACAATCACGAGGAATTTCAACATGATCATTAAAGGTTGAATTCACTCCTAAAAAGCAGGAATCACCAATTTTGCAATAACCTGAAACTACTACATGAGAAGACAAAAAACAATTATTTTCTATAACGGTTTGATGGCCAATATGATTTCCACTCCATAAAATCACATTATTACCAATTTTAACAAAAGGTTGTATGGTATTATTTTCAAAAATAAAACAGTTTTCACCAATTTCAACATTTCGCCATACAAATGCGTGGGAACTAATATAAGTAGCACAAACATAGCCTTTCTTTTTAGTTGCATGATATAAACGTGTACGCAATCTATTTAATTGTGAAGCAGGAATTGCTACAAAGGCTTCAAAAGCTTCAGGCGGGAAATGTTCGGTAATCTCTTCAAACGCAACAATAGGCTTCTCATTTAGTGTCTGTTCATTCAAATAATCTTTTTCTACAGTAAAACCGGCCACTTCATAATTAGAATCATAGCTAAAATACTCATCAGCAATCCTAGCTAGCTCCCCTGCACCTACGATTACAAGCTTTTTATCTTTTTTCACGTGCTATCTCCTTAATAAATTTATTATAATCACGAATGTAATCACTCTCACTGTAAAGCTCATTGGCAAATACTACTAAAACACAATCCTCGCTGAAATCATGCATTTCGCGCCAAACCATATTATCAATTAATAAGCCTTTATTGGGCGATTTCAACCAAAATTCTTCACGAGTTCGACCATCATCAAGGACAATACGGCATTTTCCTTTAACGCAGATAGCAACTTGTTGTAAGTTTTTATGTGCATGAAATCCGCGGCTTACTCCTGATTTAGTATCAAAAATATAGTAAGCACGTTTTAAACTAAATGGAATATTTGTACCTTGTTCAATTGAAATTAAACTTCCACGCAAGTCACCTATAACACGTAGATCAATAAGTCGCTCATTCTCCAATACTGGTTCATAAGGCATTTTTTTAATTTCATCGAGCAACGGAGCTAACTTATCTTTCTCATTGAGAAGTGGTTCATCATCAAGTAATGGCCAATCAATTGCTACGATGGGATCATTCCAACGAAGACTCGCTTCACTTTCTTTATTATAAAAATTTGTGGTTTTGTAGAGAAAATGGGTATCTTCTTCTAAAGCTAAAAAACCATGAGCAAATCCAGGGGGAATCCATACCATGTAATTATTTTTTGCACTTAACTCAAAACTGACTGAACATCCAAAAGTTGGAGACCCTTCACGAATATCAACGGCAACATCATAAGCAGCACCTTGTACAACACGAACAATTTTACCCTGTGCATGAGGAGATAACTGATAGTGAAGACCTCGCAAAACTCCTTTTCCTGAAAAAGAATGATTATCCTGAACGAAAGAAGAAGGGGCAGGCAAACCCAATTGACTTAACTTACAACGAAATTGCTCTTCATTAAAGCTTTCCATAAACCAGCCACGCTCATCTTCAAATAGCATAGGCTCAATAAGCACCACCTCTGGAATAGCAGTTTTTATTAACTTCATATCGAACACTCCATCTAATAGCCTGAATAAATAGTGCCCTTAGGATGTCTTTTAATTTTCATTAAGACTTCTTTTGGAAAGCAGAATCGGTGTGTACACACAAATACATGAGGATTCGAGCACCGAATCGACGAAGCAATGCGCTTTGTCGGTAGCATTGCTGAAAAAATCGATTATGAGCACAATAAAATTTCCTTAAGCACTCTTGTCATCTCGCATTCCCAATAAGGTAAACGCAAAGAAAAAGTATCAGAAAATTTTGATGTATCTAACCTTGAATTATACGGACGCATCGCAGGAGTAACATAATCGGCGCTGGAAATAGGCACAATATTTTGAACCTGAAAAACTTCACCCAAGTCTTGGGCTTCTTTTATAACAAAGTTCGCATAATCATACCAGGAAACCTCTCCCTGCGGAGCCACATGGTAGAGACCATTCACTTCCGGTAATTGCAAAGCCGTTCGTAATGCATGGGCAGTAATATCAGCCAATGTTGCTGCATTAGTAGGAACCCCAATTTGATCATTAACAATATGAAGCACTTCCCGCTCACGAGCTAAGCGAATTACAGTCTTAGCAAAATTATTACCATAAGTACTATAAATCCAGCTTGTTCGAAAAATTAAATGACGACATCCTGATGCTTGTATTGCTTGCTCTCCTTCAAGCTTACTCTGTCCATAGTGATTGAGCGGTGCTGCAGGATCAGATTCTTGCCATGGTTTATTTCCACTCCCATCAAAAACATAGTCACTGGAGTAATGCACTAATAATGAACCTAAAGCAGCCGCTTCACGTGCTAAAACCTCTGGAGCTTGTGCATTAATAAGTCTTGCCAGTTCGGGTTCGCTTTCAGCCTTATCCACCGCTGTATAAGCAGCAGCGTTTACAATAATCTGAGGATCAAGGGTATGAATAGTTTGCTTAAGTCCATCAAGATTTGAGAGATCGCCACACAAGGAGGAACGATTAGTACGATCAAGTGTTATGACTTCACCAAGCGGAAGCAAAGCTCGCTGTAACTGCCAACCAAGTTGGCCGTTTTTTCCTAGTAAAAGAATTTTCATTATTAAACAAAATACAATAAATTATTGTTAGTAGTTTCCATCTGATAACTACCATCTTTTATACCATGCACCCACTTAGTATTATTAATGTACCATTCAACCGTCTTACGCAGACCACTTTCAAATGTTTCTTTAGGAATCCAGTTGAGATTTTGTTTTATTTTCGTGTTATCGATAGCATAACGTTGATCATGCCCTGGTCTGTCTTGGATATAGGTAATCAAATCAGCATAATTCTCTATCCCCACAGGTTTAGTTGGAGCTAATTCCTCTAATAGAGAACAAATAAGATAAACAACATCAATATTTCTTTTTTCATTATTTCCACCGATGTTATAAGTTTCACCTATAAAGCCATTTTTTAATACCTGATAAAGTGCATGTGCATGATCCTCAACATAAAGCCAATCGCGTATTTGAGTTCCATTTCCATAGATAGGTAAAGATTTGCCGGCAATTGCATTAAGAATAGTTAAAGGAATCAATTTTTCAGGAAATTGATAAGGTCCATAGTTATTAGAACAATTAGTGATCAATGTAGGTAGACCATAAGTTCGATACCATGCTCTTACTAAATGATCAGAACTTGCCTTACTAGCAGAATAAGGAGAACTAGGCGCGTAAGCGGTGGTTTCCTTGAAAAGGCCATCAGAATTTTCAAGATCCCCATAAACCTCATCTGTAGAGATATGGTGGAAACGAAATGTGTCTTTTCGCAAAGAAGGTAATGACCGCCAATACAAACGAGCAACCTCCAGTAAAACATGAGTACCTACGATATTAGTCTGAATAAAAGATGCGGAATTGTGGATTGAGCGATCAACATGACTCTCAGCGGCTAAATGCATCACAGCATCGGGTTGATAAATTTTGAAAAGATAAGTTATTTCATCCAATGAACAAATATCAACTTGTTCAAAAATATAGCGATTACTTAAAGCCACATCATCAAGCGAACGTAAATTGCCTGAATAAGTCAATTTATCAACATTTATAACCGTATCATTAGTTTCCTTAATGATATAACGAATTAAGGCTGAGCCGATAAATCCTGCTCCGCCGGTAACCAAAATTTTCATCCTAAGATAGCCACCAATCTAATTGTTGAATAGCTTGAAACTAATTGTAAGTGAGAGCAAAACGCAGAGTCAATTCGGTTCCTATCTCAATATAATATCAAGCCCAGAACCTATAGACTTTATCATACACTATTTCACCCCGCAAGAAAAAGACATCATTAACCTACCGTCAAATTTACGCCAATGATGTATGCTATTTTATCTTTATTCAATTTACTATTGGAACACTCAAAGAGGACATTTGAATATTTTTCGATTTGTATGCATTCGCATATAAAAAAGGTTTTTCTACAAATCGGTAAGACAAATAAGCGGCAAAAATAGTGAATAAGACTGAGATGCTCATACTTAACCAAAAGTTTTGTGTAACTCGGTTAATGACCATTTGTTGTATAGGAAAAGCATAAATATAAATTCCATAGGAAAGATCAAACTTTCCATTGATTAATCGATCCTTAAGACTGACTCCTATTATTATTGTCAACACAGCAATGCTAAGCGTTCCTAATATTTGCATCTCTGGATGTTCACGCAAAAGAAAAAGCAATAATAAAGCCACCCCCATGAAATGCAATCTAATTGGCAACCAGTGTTGTTGAGTCATTGACATCAGCGCACCTGCAGTAAAAGCAATACCAAAGAGAGACAAATAACTTAGAGTTATACCATAAAACATGTAGTTCATTCCGGTATGACTCATAAACATGGTAGCTGTAATACACAAGATAAATAAAGTGAGAACAGATTTTAAGCTATTACAATAATAAAGAGCTATTCCAATAATAAGATAACATGCAAATTCTATAGGTAAAGTCCATAGACTTCCATTTATAGCATCTTTATATAGAAAATCTGAGAAAACTCCAGGAATTGGTCTGCCAATAAAAGATGAAAATAGTAAACTAGTCTTCATTGTCGACCCACTCAATAAATAATCAAACACTGGCTGTGGTGTAAAAATGGTACCAATCAAATAACACATCAGAAAGGAGCAGACGATTAAAGCAGGAAAAATACGACGGCAACGTTTTGTCATAAAGATAAGAAAATTACCTGAGCTGCTATAACTTGCTGGCATAAAATAACCTGATATAGTAAAAAATAGTACGACAGCTACGTATCCAAGAGTATCCCATTGAGGAAATGTTGGCTCAGGTAATTTGCATAACGCATAATGGTGGCTGTAAAGAACGAGCAACGCCGCAAAATGCCTGATTAGATCAAATGAGTTATTTCTATTATTCATCTAGATTCCTTTAATAAAGATAACAAATATTTTCCATAATTATTTTTACTCATCGTTTCAGCTATTTTGCGCATATCAGATTCAGACAACCAACCATTGTTATAGGCCAATTCTTCCAAACAAGCTATTTTATAACCTTGACGATGCTCAATAGTTTCCACAAAATGAGAGGCCTCCAATAAACTTTCATAGGTGCCTGTATCCAGCCAAGCAAATCCTCGACCTAACAATTCAACATACAAGCTTCTACTTTCCAGATAAGCTTGATTAACGCTAGTAATTTCCAGCTCACCCCGGTCTGAGGGTTTAACGTCCTTAGCTATTTCAATTACTTGATTATCATAAAAATATAAGCCCGTCACTGCGAAATTGGATTGAGGACTTTTGGGTTTTTCTTCAATAGTAGTAACTTGCATGTCTTTATCAAAAGTTACCACCCCAAACCGCTCTGGATCTTTTACATGATAACCAAATACAGTAGCACCGACTTGACGTGAACGGGCTTCCAATAATTTTGGCCTCAGTCCTTGCCCAAAAAAGATGTTATCCCCCAATACCATACATACAGAATCGGAACCGATAAACTCTTCCCCAATTATGAATGCTTGCGCAAGTCCTTCCGGTTTTGGCTGTATCGCGTAAGTAAGGTTAATCCCAAATTGCTCACCACAACCTAAGAGCCTTTCATAAGAAGGCAGATCTTCAGGAGTGGTAATAATGAGAATATCGTTAATTTCCGCTAACATAAGAACCGATAAAGGGTAATAAATCATCGGCTTATCAAAAATTGGCAGCAAATGCTTGGAAACTCCTTTTGTAATAGGATACAGACGGGTTCCAGAACCGCCAGCCAAAATAATGCCTTTCATAATTCAAGTTCCTTATTAACTTTGTGTTCAACTTTCAGAAAATCGAAACATCGCATTTGATTTAAGATAAAGAAAAGTAAATTGATTTAGAGGTAAAAGTCTACTCGTTGCTGGTTGCTGAGTCTAGATATTAAAGGGCCAATAATATTGTGGCGCTAACAATAAAAATGAGCACACAAGTTATCTGAAGATATTGATACCCTTTAAATGTTTTTTTACGTAAAAACAAATCAATTAAAAATACTGGAAGTATCGTTATTGTAAATAAAAGGATAACCAAAGACTCTGGGGCTTTAAATTCTTGGAAAGGCATTATGTGGATCAAAAATGCTAAGCAAACTTGCAAATAATCACGATAATAATAGACTATCCATAAAGCCAAATAATCAAATCTATAAACAAGCCAAGAAGCGATTAGTAAGGGTAAAAATATTTTAACTCCCTTAATTGCAAATAATTTTTTAAACATGCTGATGAATTCTTGTGAAAAGAAGACCGCAATAGAGGCACCTAAAACAACCAAAGCCAGAGTCAATAACATTTACTTGTTCCTTTTGTACTAAAATATCTGTTCATCATGGAGCTACAATCGCTTCTCCAAAGCTTCCCAACGTGCATAATAGTTCATTAATAAAGCCTCATCTTCAGCCATGTCTTGATTTATTTGCGCAATGCTCCGAGGCTCTTGCTGGTAAAACTTAGGATCAGCCATTTGTAATTGTAATTCAGCGATTTTCTTTTCTAACAGTTCAATTTTCTGTGGTAATTGGGTCAATTCACGCTGCTCATTAAAACTTAATTTATTCGATGTTGAACCACGTTTTGCTCCAGCATCTACTTTTTCTACAACTTCACGTTCCTTCTGTTGTTGTTTTTTATGCATTTTATATTCATCATAATCGCCAACAAACTCACTAAACCTACCTGCTTCTTCATAAACTAAAACACTGGTTACAACTTGATTGATAAATGCTCTATCATGGCTAATTAAAATCAAAGTTCCAGGATAATCCATCAACATGCTTTCAAGCAACTCTAAGGTTTCAATATCCAAATCATTGGTAGGTTCATCCATGATTAAGAAATTAACAGGTTTGGCAAACAATTTGGCAAGTAATAATCGATTACGCTCTCCACCTGATAAAACAGAAACAGGTTGATTAAAACGTTCGGATGAAAATAAAAAATCGCGTAAATAGCTAGCAACATGTTTTTGTTTGCCATTAATAGTTACATAATCAGCACCATCACCAACGTTAAACATAACCGTTTGATCTTCATGCAATTGCCGTCGTAACTGATCAAAATAAGCCACACTTACAGACGTACCTAGCTTTATTTGCCCTGAATCTGGTTGCAATTCACCAAGCAGTAAACGTACTAAAGTAGTTTTTCCACATCCATTAGGACCAATAATTCCAAGCTTATCCCCGCGAGTTATTAATAAAGAAAAATCCTGCAACAGTTTTTTCTGCCCCAATGAATAATGTACATCGCTTGCTTCGATTACCACCGAGCCAGAACGACTAATATCCAAATTAACAGCCTTGACCTTTCCTAATTGATTGCGACGCGCCTTATACTCTTGTCGTAACGCTTTAAGAGATCGAACTCTTCCTTCATTTCGCGTACGTCTTGCTTTAATTCCTGTTCGGATCCACGCCTCTTCCTCTGCCAATTTTTTATCAAATAAATCATTTTGTTTTTGCTCGCTAAGACGAATAGATTCGCGTCGATCCAAATATGTTTCATAATCACAATCATGTGAATACAATATTCCACGATCAATTTCCACAATGCGATTGGTCACTTGTGCTAAAAATTCTCTATCGTGCGTAACAAGTAATAATGAACCTTTAAAGTTTTTTAGATAAGATTCTAGCCATTCAATCGCATCAATATCCAAATGGTTGGTTGGCTCATCTAATAACAATAAATCAGGAGAAACAATTAACGCAGCTGCTAATAGGACTCGGCGCTTCATACCACCAGATAAATTATTCATGCGTTCATCAATGGTGATACCTAAACGATTGGCCATAGTCTCAATTTGTGGTAATTTATCCCAGGCTTGCATATTATCCATTTGCTGTTGGCATGCTGCCAATTTCTCCATATCACCTTGATGAGATAATTCATTAAATAGAGTTAAAACTTGACCTACTTCCCCTAAATTTTTCACCAAGAAATGATAAACCGACTCTTCGCCAGTAATTGGCACTTCCTGAGTTAAACCGGCAATACGTAATCCTGATAGTTGATTAATTTGGCCACTATCTGCAATTATCTCGCCTTGCAATAATTTAAGAAGTGTAGATTTTCCAGCACCATTACGGCCAACCAAGGCTATTTTATCCTGAGCCTGTATTTGCCAATCTGCTTTATCCAGTATCTGATTACCTGCAATGTTGAGGCTTAAATTATGAAGAGAAATGATACTCATGTGTTAAACTCTATTTTAAGTGCTTTCTGAATAATAAGAAATTACAAATTTAGTACTTGGCAGCAGGTAAAACCATAATACCATCTATTTCAACCTGTGCATCACGAGGTAAGGCGGCGACACCGATAGCAGCTCTTGCGGGATACGGCTCTACAAAATAACGCTCCATTGCCTCATTAATTAAAGGGAAATGTTTTAAATCGGTAAGATAAACATTTAACTTGGCTATGTTTGCCAAACTTCCGCCAGCAGCATGGCACACTGCTGATAAATTTTCTAACACTTGGATAATCTGTAATTTAATATCTTCACTGCATAATTGCATGGTTTCAGGATTCAGTGGTATTTGTCCTGAAAGATAAATGACACTACCACATTGAATAGCTTGCGAATAAGTGCCAATCGCTTCTGGAGCTAATTTAGTATGTACAGGCTGCATTAATTATCCTCTTGTTTTTTTCTATAAAGACGCATTACTACTTTATTTGTTCGCAATCGGCGCATCACGCGAGCCAAATGAGTCCTGTCGACTACACTAATTGCAAAAGTAACCGCATTATGACGGCCGTCCCGTGGATCCACATTAATATTTCCAATATTCGATCCAGCTTCTGAAATAGCAGTAGCTAAAGCAGCTAATACCCCACGTTCATTAGCTACATCCACCGTAATATCAACCCAGTATTCACCTTCAACCTTCTCATCCCAGCGTAACGCAACAAATTGTTCGGAATTGAAACGAGAAGTTTTTAAAGTAGTGCAACTACTGCTATGTACTACAATTCCCCTCCCCTGCTGAAACACACCAACTATACTGTCACCAGGAATCGGTTGACAACATTCGGCGAAATGTACGACCATTCCTTCAGTACCCTTAATCGCCAGAGGACAGATTTTCTTCACTTTATCCAGCTCATTGGAATCATGACTCACTACTAAGCGCTTAGCAATAACCATAGCCATTTGGTTACCTATACCAATGGCATATAAGAGATCATCTAAAGTTTTATAATGCAAGTCACTTAATAAAGCCTGCAATGATTCAGGAGGAACTTTAGCATAATCACTGCATAGTTCAGTAAGTGATTGCTCAAGCAAACGTTTTCCCAAAACGATGGATTCTGTATTTTGCTGGCTTTTTAAGAAATGACGAATATTCGAACGTGCTTTTCCAGTCACTACAAAATTGAGCCAGGCTGGATTAGGATGAGCGCCGTGTGCAGTAATAATTTCTACAGTTTGACCATTAGATAAAGGAATACTTAATGGCACCAAGCGTCTGTTTACTTTAGCTGCCACACAACTATTACCTACGCCTGAATGCACAGAATAGGCAAAATCAACTGGGGTAGCCCCTTTGGGCAATTCCATAATGTGCCCTTTGGGTGTAAATACATAAACTTCATCAGGAAATAAATCGATTTTAACGTTTTCAATGAATTCTAAAGAATTCCCGGTGCTACGCTGCATTTCCAATAGGCTTTGTACCCATTCTCTTGCACGTAACTGCGCCTCATTGATTTCAAGACCTGAAGACTTATAAATCCAATGAGCCGCTACTCCATTGTCAGCGACTTTATCCATATCACGAGTACGTACCTGTACTTCGAGTGGGACACCAAAGGGCCCAAATAAAGTAGTATGTAATGATTGATATCCATTGGCTTTAGGAATACCAATATAATCTTTAAAGCGTTGGGGAACAGGTTTATAAGTACAATGTAGAGCACCTAAAATACGATAACATGAATCGATATCTTCAGTAATTACTCGAAAAGCAAAAACATCCATTATCTCAGTAAATGATGCTTTTTTCTGCCGCATTTTTCTGTAGATACTGTATAAATGCTTTTGTCTACCAAAAACTTGTTCATAAGGAATATTTAATTGTGCTAGGGCTTGTTGTAAGTCTCTTTCAATAGTTTGCGTTAATTCGCGACGATTACCGCGTGATTTTTCTACTGCTGATTTTATCGCCCGGTAACGCATAGGATACAAGGCTTGAAATCCTAAATCCTCAAGACCTACATAAATTGAGTGCATTCCTAAACGATTTGCAATAGGAGCGTAAATTTCCAAGGTTTCAATAGCAATACGCCGGCGTTTTGCGGCCGGCATGGAACCCAATGTACGCATGTTGTGTAAGCGATCTGCTAATTTCACAATAATCACTCGAATATCTTTGACCATAGCCAAAACCATTTTACGGAAATTTTCAGCCTGGGCCTCTGCTTTAGATTCGAATTTGATTTTTGTGAGTTTAGTAACACCATCAACCAAAGCGGTAATATCTTCACCAAATTGGCGGGTCAAATCTTCTTTACTAACAGAGGTGTCTTCCACAACATCGTGGAGTAAAGTGGCCATAATGGTTTGATAATCCAGGCGCATCCTCGCAAGAATTAAAGCAGCCGCAACAGGATGAGTAATGTAAGACTCACCTGAACGACGCATTTGACCATGGTGAGCTTTTTCAGCTACTAAATAAGCTTGATAACATTTTTCTATTTGAGCTTGTTCCAGATAGCATTTCAGCTCTTCATCAAGCTCCTTAAAGTAGCTCACGCAGCACTCCCTAATGTCCAACATGACCATACCTCACTGTTACACAACCCCCACATCGGGTACTACTTTGCAAATAGATGCTACCTAGTTTGAACTGAAACTAACAATATATTCCTGAAATTTTAGCAAAAATTAAACTCTTACTTAAATAATAGCCCAAATGGCATCATTCGATCTGTAGGGACAAGTAAGAAAATACTTTGAGATCACGGGAGTTATAATTTATTCTTTATCTAAAATGTCAGCCGTCACAAGACCTTCGGCAATTTCACGTAATGCAACTACTGTTGGTTTATCATTTTCCCATTCAACCATAGGTTGATCGCCACGAACAGCTATTTGTCGAGCGCGTTTTGTAGCTACCATTACCAATTCAAATCGGTTTTCTACATGTTCTAAACAATCTTCAACTGTAACTCGTGCCATAATTGCATTCTCCGGTACCAAAACTTATCATTTTACTGTGATGCCATTAGGAATGAAAGTAATTTCGCCTGTTTATTTATCTGCCGTTTGATCAGAAGGCGGTTTGCAACTACAATCGCTTTTAATTCTGCAACAGCATGGTCAAAATTATCATTCACGATTAAATAATCGAATTCAGAATAATGACTCAATTCATCTTGAGCCTTTTTCATCCGCTCACTGATTACTTCATCATTATCCTGAGATCGACTCATTAAACGTTGTTTCAACTCAGCTATAGATGGAGGAATAATAAATACACTGACTGAATCAGGAAAAATTTGCTTGATCTGTGCTGCCCCCTGCCAATCAATGTCTAGAACTACATCAATCCCGCGCGTTAAACGAGCGTTAATTTGTGCAATCGAAGTTCCATATAAATGATTAAAAACTTGCGCATGTTCTAAAAAGGCATTGTCATAGACCATTCCCAAAAATTCCTGTTCATTAATAAAAAAATAATCTGCGCCATCCAGTTCTCCAGGTCGCATAGTTCGCGTCGTATGCGAAATGGATACTTCAATTTTATCAAGCGACTTAATTAAATTTCGTATTAAACTTGTTTTGCCCCCTCCAGAAGGTGCTGCAACAATAAATAAATTACCCAAATATCACTCCTAATAGTACTCATTCAATATTTTGAATTTGCTCTCGCATTTGCTCAATTAAAACTTTCATTTCTACCGCAGTCAGTGTTAATTCCACTAACTCAGATTTTGAACTTAACGTATTTACTTCTCGATTTAATTCCTGCATCAGAAAATCAAGGCGCCTACCTGCTATTTTATCGCAATTTAAAGTTCGACTCACTTCATTAATATGGGTCTGGAGGCGATCTAATTCTTCACTAACATCCAGACGTGCAATTATCAAAGCGATTTCCTGCTCAACACGAAGCTCAGAGACCTCAATTTCAACTGCTTGTAAACGAGTGAGCAATTTATTCTTGATTTGTTCTGACTGCGTGCATACTAAAAATCGTGAACGCTCAACCTCTTTACCCAGTTGATGTAAACGTTCTTCTATATGAGATTTTAAAGCATCCCCTTCAGTAGTACGAACGTGTAAAAGTTGCTCAATTGCTTGCTCAAACAAGGACAATACACTTTGTGTTAATTCCTCAACATCTGGGGTACTGGTTTGTACCACCCCAGGCCAGGATAATACATTGCTAACAGTAAAGTCATTAGCTAAATGATGAGAAGCAGATAATTGATTACTTAAATCCACTAATGTATTGACCATCGCAGTATTTATAGATAACGAATGATGATGAGAATCTGTATCATGGTATTTTAATTGACACTCTAACCTACCTCGATTTACTTTATCACGTAACACCTTTCGTAAATTCGTTTCTATAAAACGAAAAGGCTCTGGCAAACGAAATGAAACATCCAAATAACGATGATTAACTGAGCGAATCTCCCAGCTTAAATTTCCTAGGTTGATTTGTTTTTGCACTCGTGCAAAAGCGGTCATACTTTGAGTCATAAACACACCAATGAATAAACCTTGTACGAATATACCTCAATTCCAAATGATTGGACAGAGAACCGCAAGAAGTCTCGTATAAAATACAGTATTGAGTGCAACTCTACGAGTTAAGCGTTATAATCTCCTTTTTTTGCGAGGATTATCCCATGCGTCCCAGTAATCGTGAGTCTAATCAACTTCGTCCCATTAAATTAACCCGAAATTTTACAAAAAATGCAGAAGGTTCTGTACTTGTTGAGTTTGGTGGAACCAAAGTATTGTGTACCGCCTCTGTCATTGATGGTGTTCCCCGCTTTATCAAAGGAAAAAGCCAAGGATGGGTCACTGCAGAATATGGCATGCTTCCACGAGCAACACACAGCCGCACGGAACGAGAAGCAACAAAAGGAAAACAAGGTGGTAGAACTATGGAAATTCAACGTCTTATAGGACGTTCTCTAAGAGCCTGTGTGGATTTAAAATTTTTGGGTGAAAATACCCTCACGCTAGATTGTGATGTAATTCAAGCAGATGGTGGTACAAGAACTGCTGCCATCACAGGAGCCTGTGTTGCTATGAAAGATGCTATTACCTGGATGGTAGATCGTGAAAAAATACGCAAAATGCCTAATTTTAATTATATTGCTGCAGTTTCTGTTGGTATTTACAGAGGACAACCCGTTCTTGATTTGGATTATGCAGAAGACGTACTCGCTGAAACTGATATGAACGTAGTGATGAATGAAGAGGGACATTTTATTGAAGTACAAGGCACTGCGGAAGATAAAAATTTTAATCGCGAACAGTTAAATAACATGTTGGCATTGGCGGAAATGGGTATTCCTAAGTTAATTGAATTGCAAAAAAATGCGTAACATCACCTTCGAATATTCAACTCTAGGGTTGAACAATAATTGACTATTTATTGCGCTGATGTTGGGCCAAGGCCCAACCTGCCTGAATAACGCATAACAACCATCTCACTTCTATTTTAACGACACGATACTGGCATTTTTTAAAACAAATTTTTATCCACTGCGGCATGTTGTGCCACATACTTTGAAATGATATTTTTAGCTACTAATTCCATCAAATGCTGATCCAAAGTCTGCATCCCTTGAGCGTGCCCAGTTTGAATAGAAGAAAACATTTGTGCCACTTTATCTTGACGAATCAAATTGCGAATAGCACTCGTACATCTCATAATTTCCCAAACAGCAACTCGTCCCCCGCCATTTTTTTTCAATAAAGTCTGCGCAATGACTGCTTGCAATGATTCAGACAACATAGAACGTATCAGATTTTTTTCCTCTGCAGGAAACACATCAATAATACGATTAATAGTTTTAGTTGCAGAACTCGTGTGTAACGTTGCAAATACTAAGTGTCCAGTTTCCGCAGCAGTCATCGCCAGACGAATCGTTTCCAAATCACGCAATTCCCCAACCAAAATTACGTCAGGATCTTCGCGTAATGCAGAACATAAAGCCGCATTAAAACTATGCGTATCTTTGTAAACTTCTCGTTGACTTATCAAGCAATTTTTATTTTGATGCACAAACTCAATAGGATCCTCTACAGTTAAAATATGCTGGTGACGAGAAAAATTAATGTAATCAATCATAGCAGCTAAAGTCGTGCTTTTTCCTGAACCTGTAGGCCCCGTAATTAAAACTAAACCCGTAGAAAAATTGGCTATTTCTTCAAAAATTGGGGGCAAATTTAAATCATTCATACTTAAAACGGTCGAAGGAATAATACGAAATACTGCTCCTGCACCACGAAAATGATTAAAAACATTAACTCTAAAACGTGACAAATTCGTTATTTCAAAAGAAAAATCGCTTTCCAAATACTCTGCAAATTCTTTTTTTTGACGATCATTCATTATCGCATAAATGAGTTTTAATACTTCTTTATGTTCTAAAGGTGCTATATTGATTTGACGTAACTCGCCATCCACGCGAATCATTGGGGGTGACTCTGCAGACAAATGCAAATCTGAAGAATTATTTTTAACTGAAAATGCTAATAACTCTGTTATATCCATGAACTACTTATTCCTAATCGAGGTAAATACTTTTTTTAATTTGATTAATTACATGTTTTTTTGTCGTCAAATTCACTTTTTCCTTAGATTAATTTAACGCAAGATTCCACCTCATCGACATGATATCAAACTGATGAGCATTGATATAGAAATTCAAGGTACTATTTTTTTAATAAAATTGTGCGTTTTAAATTATTTATACTCGGCAAACACTGTTTGTTTTGTTATTGTTAGCCTTTGAGTTAATCAAACCAAAATATGAAACTTCAACAGAATTTAAATCAAATTAAACAACTGATAACTCAAGCTAAATTAGAAAGCGGTAGAGTATCTGATGAGGTTTTATTACTTGCTGTGAGTAAACAACAAAGCATTGAGATGATTACTGAAGCATTTCATCTTGGGATTAGAGATTTTGGTGAAAACTATTATCAGGAAGCACAATACAAAATAAATGCATTAAAAAATCTTCCTCTACGTTGGCATTTTATAGGCCCCATCCAGAGCAATAAAACTAAAGGCATTGCCAGTAATTTTAATTGGGTTCATAGTATAAACCGTGAGAAAATTGCCTTTTTACTTAATGAACATCGACCTGCAAATTTAGCCCCTCTCAACGTATGTTTACAGATTAATTTAATCGATGAAAAAAGCAAATCTGGAATCGTCCCATCAGAAGCTACAGATTTGGCTTTAGCAGTGAGTCAATTGCCCTATCTGAAACTTAGAGGACTAATGACTATCCCTCCTTTGCAAAAAGATCAGCAGAAACAATACGATTTATTGATACAGCTCAATCAACTACTACACTACCTTAATCAGCGACTTGGGTTAACTATGGATACATTATCTATGGGTATGAGTGATGATTTGGCGGCGGCGATTAAAGCAGGAGCTACTATAGTCCGTGTTGGGCATGCACTTTTTGGTGAGAGACAAAGGTAAAAGCCCTTGATATACTACGGTACTTTTTTAGATGATGTCTGTAGGGGAAAACATGCCAGGTCTAACAGCGGTAGGATTATTTGTTGTTTCATTATTTTTTTCACTTCTCAATTTTGCTCTATGGCTTCGTATTGCTTTGCATTATTTTCACATCAGTACACTCAACCCATTAAGTCAGCTTGTACATACAATTACTGATCCGTTGGTTAACCCAATTCAATTAGTGATAAAACAAAAACCAGGACAAAAATATAACCTCGCTGTCATTATATTATTAGTGCTAAGCGAGATATTAAAAATTCTCATTATTAGCCTTATCACCTTTCATACTATTATGCCCATGGCTTATTTTCTAGTATACGTACTAGCTGATTTAATCATTCAACCTTTTGATTTGCTCTTTTTTGCTATTTTAATTCGTCTCATCATAAGCTTTGTAAACCCCACGTGGAATGGTCCAATCGCTGATTTTTTACGTATATTAACCGAACCTCTTTTAAAATTCGGTAGAAAAATTATTCCAAACATTTCCGGCTTTGATTTTTCACCATTTATTATATTAATGATGCTAAAAATAGTTACTTTATTTATTAATGCCAGCCTTCCCTGGAGATTACTATAAAACAAACTATACTTATTTGTAGGTAAGAGCTACAAGGATGAAATCATGAAACTAACTTTCAGCATCAAGTTGGCATTGGTTATTTTACCCTTTAGTCTATTTGCCAATTCACAATCTTTGTATTGTCCTCAAAATCATGCTTACATCAATATTGGTATGACTCCTGACCAGGTTATCGCAGCATGTGGACAGCCAGTCAGTCAACAGGAATCCAATCAACCTGTAACACAAAAAATCCCAGTGCAACAGCTAATTTATAATAATAAAGGAACTACCACTGTTTTTTATGGGGTATGGAACATACCCACAGGTAATGGCGGCGCGCAACTTGAAATTAATATTGTTGATAGAAAAGTAAAAAGCATTAAATTAAATGGTTCTGATAGCAACGCAATATCTATTTGTGGAGGCAACAATTTCCAGATAGGTGATCCAATAGATAAAGTATATTACTCATGTGGCAGTCCTTCCATAACTAATAATACTTTCATTAATGAAATAGTTCCCTCTGCACAAAAACCTCAGGTGTGGATTTTTCAACCCGATCAATATCAGCCTTCAGTGACCTTGACTTTTGTTGATGGCAGATTACAATCCATTAACTAATTAATTAAGGTACCTTTAAATGTCTGAAACCGTTGATGATATCACTATTGCCTTTAGTGAAAATGATACTCAAATTACCAAAGAATTGGATAAACACATATTAAGCAAAGGTGCTTGGACCACCATTATATTTAAATATCAAGATTGGGATAATACCAAAAATGATTATGGCCCAATAAAATATTCCATTCGTCGTTACCAAAAACGTAATAATCAGTACTGGCAAAAATCCAAATTTAACATTTCCAGTGCGGATCAAGCACAAAAGATTGTGACAATTCTTAGTGATTGGTTGAAATAATTTTATTATACCCGACCAAACATGGTGTTCAGCGTGCAACCTAACTAAGGCTCAGCTTTCTTCCTCTATCCACTCTAAGGTAGTTTGCGTTCGTGTAAAATAACCATCTACCATTTGATCTGTAACCCCTTCCAATTGCTCAGGATACCAACGCGGTGTCCTATCTTTATCAATTAATAAAGCCCTGACCCCCTCATAAAAATCGTGACCATGCATAAAATGACTAACGATGTCATAATCCATTTGTAAACATTCTGCTAAGGTTAAGTCTTTAACTTTTTGCAATTGGGCCAAGGTCACTTTAAGACTCAATGGTGATTTTTGTGACAACGTATTATCAATATTTATAGCCCATGCTTCATTTAGTTCGAGCAAGGACGCTTTAATTTTTTCTACTGTAGAATGTGCAAAACAAACATCAATTGTTGGATTAATCTGACTTGGCTCTGCTGTCGCAGATATTAAAGAATATTCATGCAAACAATGATCAACTCCTTTATAAGCATCTTTTGATAAATCTGTATTTTTTAACATATTAAATAGCATAGGAATTCGTTCAAAAGAAACTATTTTTTTAACCAATCCAGCATGCAGAGCATCTATTGCTCCTAATCGATTACCTGTTAACCCTAAATAAATACCTAAATATCCAGGACAGCGATTTAATAAATAACTTGCGCCTATATCAGGGAAAAAACCAATTCCAGTTTCAGGCATAGCAAAAACAAAACGATCACTTGCCACTGGATGACTACCATGTAATGAAATCCCTACTCCCCCTCCCATGACCATACCATCAATCAAAGAAATATACGGCTTACCCAAATGATGAATAAAATGATTTAAACGGTATTCATGCCAAAAAAATTGCATTTGTTCTGCATCACTTAATCTACCAGAAAAGTAAAGTGAACGTACATCGCCCCCCGCACAAAAAGCATTGCCAGGCACCGCTTGCACTACAATCGCACAAATGCTGTCATCTTTTTTCCAAAGACTCAGTTGTTTTTGCATGGCAAGAATCATTGTTAAAGTTAGCGCATTTAATGCGCTAGGTCTATTTAATGTAATTAATCCTAACTGATCTTCTTGTCTAAATAGCACTTCATCCATCATTATTATTTTCCTTTAAATTGAGCTACTCGTTTAGCAAGAAATGCTGTTACCCCTTCTTGCTTGTCTTCCGTAGCGCATACTTTAGAAAAATGAAGGGCTTCTAAATGTAACGCATCGGTCAAGGATAGATCGTAACCATAATCGATCACTTCCATTACTCCTGCAACTGCAAGGGGTGCCATACCTAAAATACCTTGCAAGATAGCCCTCCCATGCTCTAACAATACTTCAGGTTTTACTACTTCACTGACTAATCCCCAATTCAAAGCAGTTTCTGCATTGATAAAGCGCCCGGTTAAACATAAATCTAAAGCACGTCCTTTGCCAATTAAACGTGCCAAACGCTGTGTACCTCCATAACCTGGAATAACACCCAACTTAACCTCAGGCTGACCAAATTGTGCTTGAGTAGATGCTATTCTTAAGGTAACCGCAATAGCTAATTCACAACCTCCACCAAAGGCAAATCCATTCACAGCAGCTAATGAGGGTTTACCCATAGTTTCCAACAAACGAAATACTTGTTGCCCATAACAGGCAAATTCGTAACCAGTTTGCGCAGTACACTCAGCTAATCGATTAATGTCAGCACCTGCACAAAAAGCTTTACCCCTGCCCGTAATCATAATGGCTTTAACTTTGGGATTTATCTTCGCTGCATGTAATAATTCAGCTAAGGTGTTTAATACCTCGGTACTTAATGCATTTAATTTTTCGGCTCTGTCTAAAGTGAGCAGCAAAATTCCCAATTCATCCAGTTCTTGTTCAATGAAATTCATTGAGTCACTCCTATTTAAATAAAGTAGTTAGCGCAAAATATACTCATCATCCAAACTTGCCTTCGCTATAATTTCACGCATAATTTCATTAGTTCCTTCAAGAATCTGGTGTACTCTTAAATCCCTGAAGATTCGCTCTATTTGATAATCCCGTAGATAACCATAACCCCCATGCAACTGCATAGCTTTATCACTAATCTGAAATGCAACATCAGTAGCTAAACGTTTTGCCATTGCACAGTACATCGGTGCGCGCGGATCATTTTTATCCATAGCATTAGCTGCACGATAAACCATCAAACGTGCTGACTCATAATCAGTAAGTATGTCTGCAAAATAAAAACGCAATGCTTGAATAGCTTTTAATTGCTTACCAAACTGTTTGCGTTCATGCAAGTACTGTTGTGTCAAACGTAAACAGGCAAGTGCGCCACCCAAAGAACACGAAGCAATATTTACTCGTCCTCCATTTAACGCATTTAAAGCAATTTTAAAACCCATTCCCTCTTCACCAACGCGATTTGTGATAGGAACACGACAGTTTTCAAAATAGAGCATGCATGTTGGTTGATTTCGCCAACCCATTTTTTTCTCTAATTTCCCAAAACTTAAACCTGGCGTATCTTTTTCAACCAACAAACAACTTATTCCTTGATGAGTTTCATCACCAGTACGTACCATACATAAGTAAATGCCACTAACGGAAGCCCCTGAAATAAAAGCTTTGTTGCCATTGAGCAGGTAATGATCACCATCTTTTATAGCTTTCGTTTTTAAAGAAGCTGCATCGGATCCTGCTTCTGGTTCAGTTAAACAATAACTGCCCAATACTTCCATAGAGGTTAATTTAGGTCCCCATTTTGCTCTTAATTCGGAATCGGCGTAATTATCCACCAGAGTGGTAACCATATTATGAATGGAAAGATAAGCACTAGTACTAACACAGCCTGTAGCTAATTGTTCGAACAATAAAGCGGAATCCAAACGAGTTAATTGTGATCCACCTATGTCTTCACGCGCCATCATACCCGCCATCCCTAAGGAAGCTGCTTCACGTAAAACATCTAGAGGAAAGTAGCTGTGCTCATCCCAACTGTCTGCCATAGGAGCTAATTTATCACGTGCAAAATCAGCGGCCATTGCCCTGATTTCTTGATGTTCCTCGGTGAATTCAAAATCCATAATTTGTCCTTAAAAAATTTCGTTATAACACCACTATATAGTCTGAAGTTGCTATATTCTACCTGAAGATACCGATTTTTCGCTATTGCTTTTGTGCTGGTTACACGTTTAAAAACTCATCGCCGAAGATTCAATTGCTCCTTATAGGATGCTATTATTATCAATTTTTGATTAATCTAAAAGGTATATGTTTCAAAAATTACCCCGAGCTTTTTATGAACGTGATACTATTGTTGTTGCCAAAGACCTTTTAGGCAAATACCTTATTCATCAAGAATACATAGGGAAAATCGTTGAAGTTGAAGCCTATTTGGGCCAGCATGATTTGGCTTCCCACACATCCAAAGGACTTACACAAAGAACAAAGGTAATGTTTGGCAGAGCAGGCCATGCTTATGTCTATTTAATTTATGGAATTCATTATTGTACGAATGTCGTCACGGAAAGGGAAGGAATAGGATCAGCGGTATTACTACGCGCCTTACAGCCCATCCAAAACATCCAAAAACGGACACAAGGACCGGGCTTGCTTTCAAAAGCAATGCATATTGATAAACAACTAAACGCGCATGATCTGACAAGCGATATTTTTTACATCGCCGCAACAGAAAACCAAGAATCGTTTACTATTGTAGAAAGACCAAGAGTTGGTGTGGATTATGCGAAAGATTGGGCTGAAAAATTACTGCGTTTTTATATAAAAGATAATGCTTTTATTTCCAAGCCATAATGATATGATTGTCGATCTTAACGTTTCTGAAAAAATAAGAATAATCCATGGAAACTTTAATACCAACCACGACTACGAATAAAAGCGCCTTGGCGGTGCTGAAAGAGTACTTTGGTTTTGATTCATTCAGAAATCCGCAAGAAGATATTATTACCGATGTTATTTCTGGAAATGATGTACTTGTTTTAATGCCTACAGGCGGCGGAAAATCCTTATGTTATCAAATTCCCTCTATAGTGAGGCCTGGCGTAGGCATTGTCGTTTCCCCATTAATAGCCCTAATGGAAGATCAGGTAACAGCACTGAAATTACAAGGAATTCGTGCAGCATACTATAATTCTTCCTTAACAAGCGAAGAAGCAAAAAGAATTTTAGCCCAATTACATCATGATGAATTGGATCTACTGTACATTGCTCCAGAACGTCTTATCAGTACTTCTTTTTTGGAACGCTTACAAGATTGTCATATTTCCCTATTTGCCATTGACGAAGCGCATTGCATTTCTCAATGGGGGCATGATTTTCGTCCAGAATATGCCGCTTTGGGTTTATTAAAAGATCATTTTCCGACTATTCCAATTATTGCCTTAACAGCTACAGCCGATAAACAAACACGCCAGGATATTGTCGTTAAATTAAATTACTCGCCCAAAAAATACATTGCTTCATTTAACCGTGCTAATATTCACTATAAAGTGGTTCCTAAAACGAATGCTGCAAAACAATTAAATCAATTTTTACACTCGATGGAACAACAATCTGGAATTATCTACTGTGGTACACGTAATAGTGTTGAAAATCTTGCTGGAAAATTGCAAGACATGGGTTTTAAAGCCCGTGCTTATCATGCAGGCCTTTCTCATACTGAACGAAAAGAAGTACAAAATTTGTTCAGGTACGATCGCATTGATCTTGTCGTCGCAACAATTGCCTTTGGCATGGGTATTGATAAGCCCAACGTACGGTTTGTAGTTCACCATGATTTACCTAAAAATATTGAAGGCTACTATCAAGAAACAGGCCGTGCTGGTCGAGATGGCTTACCAGCACAAGCTCTGCTCCTTTACAATGCAGCTGACAGTGCCAGATTACGCTCATGGATTATTAATATACCTGTTGATGAACAACGTCGAGTAGAAACCAATAAACTTAATCATATGCTTGCCTTCGCAGAGGCCTCACATTGCCGACGTCAAATCTTGTTACGGTATTTTGATGAACCTTGTGATATCGAGTGTAAATACTGTGATGTATGTGATAATCCCCCTGTCACTGCTGATGCAACAGAAGATGCACAAAAATTTTTATCCTGTGTTTATCGTCTGCGCCAAAATTATGGCTTGACATACACCATAGAAGTATTACGGGGCAGCAGCTCTGAGAAAATAAAACAATTCCGCCATGAACAGTTAAGCACCTTTGGTATTGGCAAAGACAAATCAGCGAATTACTGGAAGCAATTAGCATGGCAACTCATTCATAAGAATTATTGTTTTCAGGATATCAATCATTTTAATGTATTAAAACTAACTCAAAAGGCCATTCCTTTACTCAAAGGCCAAGAAAACATCTTACTGACTATTCCGAATAATGATCTTCAAGGTAGCAAGAAGAAAACAAAAGTACCACGTTCTCTAGCAAACACTAATAACCCATTGTTTGAAATATTACGCGCTTTAAGACGTAAACTAGCAGATGAAGAAAATAAACCTCCATTTATGATCTTCAGTGACGCTACGTTACATGCCATGACTGAGATCAAACCCCAAAACACAGAACAGCTCCTTGCCGTTCCTGGTGTAGGACAACATAAACTAGCTCACTATGGCTCCTGTTTTCTCAAAGCATTGCAGAAATACACTTCCGAGATATGAAGCTTCTGCAGTGCTATCACTCTGATCGTTCGTTATGGTAGAAGATAAAGAAAAATCAATTAAAACACCAAAATTATAAAAGTTAGAAGTAGACCTTCAGAATAGTTTTATTCCCAGATTTTTACCAGTACATACTCAAATTTTAATATTTTAAGAAAACTCTTGAGTATTAAAAAGAGTTGTTAGATAGTGTATTCCGCTTATAAAATCAAGGAGTCACAATGCAACACATTGAAGCGAATACAGTAAGTAGTAAATTTTCGAAAACTGATCTAACAATACCAAGTAAATGTCACGTTAATGACATTCTTTTTGCTCTACAACCATCCCAACAAATTATAGCTAGATTGAATAAAACAGCCCAAATCTCGGGTAACCCAAATTGCGTCATAACAAGTTTTATTCCCAATGAATCGGAAAATAAATTAATTATTACCGGCAAGTGTATTGATAAATTACTAAAAAGTGCCCATATTTATTTAAATTCACATTTAGTCACAGAGAGCGATTATAAAACAGTAATGGAGTTACTAAAGACTAAGAGCGACATACCCGAAAAATATAAAGGAATTGACTGGAAAAATCGTGCAGTAGGAGTATGCCATGCTCAGGAAATCCATTTACTTGCAGGGACATTCATTAATAAAAAAAGCGAAGTACTGAGCACAGTACTTCCCGATGAAACAACCATTACCGAAGATACTCCTACTTTATTATTACTTTCAAATCCCATATTAGATCTGAGCAAACTCGATTTCCAGAATAACGAAAAATACCCTGATTTAATCACAAGCATGTGCCGCAATCTATTCAATGCTGCAATGAGTGAAGGACGTGATTATATTGTAATGCCTGAAGCAAACTTAGGGAGGCATAAAGCAAAAATGTTTTTTGGTGCATTAATGGCCGTAGCAAAAGAGTATCCTAATTTAAATATTATTTATCATGCAAAACATAAAAAAATATTTGATGAAATATTGAATAGCGCCTTTAACGAGAACGATTTTAAAAATGGAACAAAAACAATTAACGTAACACGCACAAACAAAAATATTATTCTTGAAGCAGCTTCCTTAATGTCAGAAAATAAGCTTTGTGCCCTACACTATCCAGTGAGCAGCAATGTAATTTTCGGTTTAAGTGACATCAGTGAACATGGGCAATCACCTGGTCATAGCTTACTAAGGAAAAATAGAAATAAAACTTTTCAAACCTTCATAGGAACTGTATCTACAGCAATATTAGGCAGTTATAGTATTAATCCAACCGCTTTTAGCAAAATAGTAGAAAGAGATTTAAGCTATGCTTTAGGTACTAGTGAAAATCCTGATGTTTTACTTTTATCAGAATCTAATTCCATTCGTCCGAATATAAAGCCCCCTGCAGCAATAGATTCAATACCTCTTCCTGATAACAAAGATGTGCAATCTGTAGAAAGAGATTTAAGCCATACTTTAGGTACTAGTGAAAATCCTGATGTTTTACTTTTATCAGAATCTAATTCCATTTGTCCGAATATAAAGCCCCCTGCAGCAATAGATTCAATACCTCTTCCTGATAACAAAGACGTGCAATCTGTAGAAAGAGATTTAAGCCATACTTTAGGTACTAGTGAAAATCCTGATGTTTTACTTTTATCAGAATCTAATTCCATTTGTCCGAATATAGAGCCCCCTGCAGCAATAGATTCAATACCTCTTCCTGATAACAAAGATGTGCAATTTAGTAATGAAAAATTCAAAGCAAAAAGAAAATTTTCATTTAGAGATAGTATTTTTTTACCTTTGCCAGAACCCAAAGTTAATAAAGAAACTACTAAAACATCTGAAGAAATGAACACGTCACTTAGTGAAGTACAACTGAAAGAGATACATAAAACCATTGAGCAATTAACAAAAGAAATACAAAGTTGTTGGCCTTATCCTAATAAAGATCTAAAACAAATCAAGATAAATGCTCTAAATTATTTAATCACTAGTGCCCAAACAATGACTATAACTGAAGCAATTACCTCAGTTAAAAATAATTATCCTCGTGCTGTTGAAGGACGGTTTAGTACGCGTACCGCAGATTTGTTGCATCGATTAGATAACACAATTAGATTAACTATCTAGTTGTCATGAGTAGCCTTTTTTAACAGGCTACTCTTAAGCTCACAGCCATTTAAAGAACACTATACAACTACCTTGCAAAAAAAAACTGAAAAGTGAACAAAATATAAGATCTTAGTCCATACTTAAATTAATGTGTAAACTCAACACCCATTCCATCGTCAAGAATAATGATTTTTTGCAGTATATTTAAAGTGAGAGATATATATTAATTATTGGTAAATAGGTAGATTAACAATGAACTCAAGCCATCCGCCAATACGTAAGGCAGTATTTCCAGTTGCAGGCCTGGGCACTCGATTTTTACCTGCAACAAAAGCAGCTCCAAAGGAAATGCTGACCGTTGTTAATAAACCTTTGATTCAATACGCCGTTGAAGAAGCTTATACTGCCGGCATCCGTCAAATGATCTTTGTTACATGCCATAATAAACGTGCTATTGAAGATCATTTTGATCTTGCTTATCAACTTGAAACTGAGCTCATGGCACATCACAAAGAGGAACTCTTATCTGTAGTTCAATCTGTTAAGCCTGAAGATATGGAATGCTTCTTTGTACGCCAACCGAAAACACTAGGCTTGGGGCATGCTGTTTTATGCGCTGAAAAAATTGTAGGTGAAGAAGCATTTGCAGTAATCCTCGCCGATGATTTAATGATTGGAGAATCACCCATTTTACAACAAATGACTACAATTTATGAAAAATATGGACACAGCATTATTGCTTCAGAACATGTTCCGTCAGAGATGACAGAACAATATGGCATTATTCAAGGTATTCACTGGGAAAAAAATCTGTTGAAAGTGCAAAATCTGGTAGAAAAACCTTTACCTCATTTAGCAGCGTCAAATATGGCAATTGTAGGTCGTTATATTCTTACCGAAAAAATCTTTGAACAGATAAAAGCTCTACCCAAAGTGGATCATCAAGAAATTCAACTTACTGACGCAATTAATAATTTATTAAAAAAAGAAACGATTCTAGCTTATCATTATCAGGGCAAGCGTTATGATTGCGGCAGTGTACTTGGCTTTTTAAAAGCAAATGTGGATCTTGGTAAAACACACCCAATTGAGGGGGAGCGTTTTTCCAAATGGCTTTTAGACGAGCATCTCTAATATGATGTTAGTTTGCAAAATTATATTGCTAAAACCTCGAATTGAGCCCGCACTGTATCGTGAAAAGTTCTATAGACTTCAAACTTAAATTGGTCCAGAATAAGATTCCTGCGTGAACTGAAAACATTTTTTCGATCATTTACAACTATAACTTGAGTTTAGCTATTTAGAATAAATTAGTTTTCAATTCATGCTAATGAAATGTCAATAGAATCTAATTTAATTATAACTGAGAGAAGTCATGGAACATCCGACAACCAAAAATGCATGGAAAAAACTTGAACGACATAAAAATAATTTTTCGAAAACATCTAGTTCTTCTTCATTAATTTCTCAAGTAGCAAGCGACAATATTGTAATTGATTTCAGTGGACAACGCGTTAATGATGAAATTTTAACTACCCTTATTGAGCTTGCTATTGAAAGCAATCTGCAGGAACAAATCAATGCACTATTGGCAGGACATCCTATTAATAATACTGAAAATAGACCTGCACTACATACGGCCCTACGCGCCCATGAAAACGAAGTGATTCATGTTAATGATCAAAATGTGGTAACCGATGTACTACAGGCCCGTCAACACATGAAAGATATTTCAACACAAATCAGAAATGGAGAATGGGTTGGTTACTCAGGTAAACCTATCACTGATGTGGTAAACATAGGTATAGGCGGTTCAATGCTCGGCCCTTTTTTTTGTGTGAATGCATTAAGTGACTATGTAACTCCACACGTAAAATTTCATTTTATTGCTGAGATCGATCCTAATGCATTCTTGAGAGTCAGTGCAAAACTTAATCCTGAAACAACTCTGTTTATTATTTCTTCAAAATCGTTTACAACACCAGAAACCATATACAACATGAAGAAAGCATTTGCCTGGATTAATCAAAAACAGCATTTTGACAAACACTTTATTGCTGTAACTGCCAATATAACCAAAGCACTGCAGTACGGATTTAGTCATGTGCTCGCCATATGGGATTGGGTAGGCGGTCGTTACTCAGTTTGTTCTTCAATTAATTTAATTACTTGTATTGCCATTGGTTTTGAAAAGTTTTCAGAAATTCTTTCGGGCGCTAAAATGATGGATAATCATTTTCATTCTACAGAGTTTTCAAAAAACTTGCCTGTACTTTTAGGACTATTAGGTATTTGGAATATTAATTTCTTAAAAAATAATAACCATCTCGTACTTACTTATTCTGAAGATTTAGAATACTTTGTTCCTTATCTTCAACAACTTGACATGGAAAGTAACGGAAAATCGATTAATAAACAGGGACGACAAATAGATTACGATACAGGACCTATTATTTGGGGCGGTCCAGGAAATCAGGCACAACATAGTTATTATCAGCTTTTATGCCAAGGTACGCATAAAATCGCTACTGATTTAATCAGTGTGAAGACATTTGAAGATTGTGCTATTAATCAAATGTGTCTTGGGCATCGACATGTATTAATTCAAGGAGTGACTTATGAGGACAATCCTCACAGTTATATTCCAGGTGAAGTAGCTGTAAATCATCTATCAATTGCTGATTGTACACCTAAGACTTTAGGTTCTTTAATCGCTTTATATGAACACAAAATTTTTGTGCAGGGAATAATTTGGAATATTAATTCTTTTGATCAGCCAGGCGTTGAAAGTTCTAAAAGAATGTTAAATGAATATAGCCAACTTCATCTTGAGATCAATTGACTGTAACTGTAGGTATAACGAAAACCATCCTGGCTATTTGAGCATTTTCCAGAATGGTTTACATTCAAATGCGTCCTCTTGGTATCTGCGATGAGCTATTACGCCCTTTTTCACTGTTAGATCTCTATTTAAATAAATAATTCAATGAATCATTTTCGGAGATGTCCCATGCTAAATCCTCAGGGGATAAAGTTATTTTTGGCGTCTATTTTCTGGATTTTCTTTCTTGACAAAACCTCCTCTTCCTTGCTACTTTTTGAAAAATTAAAAAATATAATTCAATATGACTAAATCAATATCAATCATTGGCGCAGGACATTTAGGAAACGCATTAATACGCGGATTAATTAAAAACGCTTATCCTCAACAATGCATAAACGTCAGTAACCGTAACCCTAATAAATTAACTCGATTGGTTAATGAATTAGGTGTTATAGCCGCTGATACCAACATAAAGGCAGCCGAAAATGGAGACATCCTTATCTTGTGTGTTAAACCCCAAGTCATGCGCACCATATGCTTAGAAATTGCCACAACAGTTCGAAAAAAAAGTCCCTTAATTATTTCTCTAGCTGCTGTTACCGAAATTACATCAATCGCCCAATGGCTTGGCACAAAAGATCTTCCCATTGCAAGGGTGATGGCAAATACACCGATGGAGTTTTGCAAAGGTATTTCTGCACTTTTTGCTAATGAATATGTAACTGCTGCACATAAGTTATTGATTGAAGCTATTTTTGGTGCCGTAGGTTCTTTCTTTTGGGTGGATCAAGAACAACTCTTAGATCCACTGACCGCCGCGATTGGCAGTGCGCCAGCCTATGTATTCTTATTCATGGAAGCACTACAAAACGCTGCCATGAATCAAAAAATTCCGGAAAAAATTGCAAAAAAAATTGCTCTTGATGTTGTAACAGGTGCTGTAGTATTGGCAGAGCAATCAGGACAATCTTTTGCAAAATTGCGTGCGGGAGTTACCACACCTAATGGAATTACAGAGCATTCATTGCGAGAACTATCTATTGAGCTTTTTATTGATAGCTTTAGAGAGGTTTACCAGGCCGCCAATCAACGAATCAAGCAAATTAAAGAAGAGTTTTAGCAGCTAATAATATTCATTTTAAATTGTTTAGGGTAAACGATCACACTGTGCAGCTATAAGCGTGTTATGTAGATTTTCTTGTGTTATCTCATCCTCGAGATAACACATACCTGGTTTTTTGATCAATACAAAACGCATACGATTATTTTTAACTTTCTTATCCAAGTTCATCAAAGTGGTTAACTTTTCTAAATTAATCGCCCCTGGAATTAAATGTGGCAAACCAGCATTCTGCAGCATTTTTTTTACATATGCTACTAACTGTTCATTAATTAAACCCATTTTATAAGATAAAATTGCCGCACAGTATAAGCCTATTGCCACGGCTTCGCCATGCAACCAGTGCTTATAATCCGTATATGCTTCCAATGCATGAGCAAAAGTATGGCCAAGATTCAATAAACAACGTTGACCTCTTTCTTTTTCATCTTTTTCAACAAATTGAGCTTTAATATGACAACATTGAGCAATTAGTTGTGGTAATTGTAAATGACCAGGAGTTAAGTCTTGTTCTAATGCATTATTAAGCTGCTGTAAAAATTCACCGCCAACAAGTAAGCCATATTTAATCATTTCCGCTAAACCGGAACGAAACTCTCTCTCAGGTAAAGTATCTAAAGTAGCCATATCAATAAGCACTGCAACAGGTTGGTAAAAACTTCCTATCATGTTTTTACCCTGAGAATGATTGATCGCTGTTTTACCTCCGATAGAGGAATCTATCTGAGCTAATAAAGTTGTCGGTATATGAATTAATTCAACCCCACGTTGATAAGTTGAAGCGGCAAATCCAGCCATATCTCCAATAACACCACCACCCAAAGCAATAATAGTGGTATCTCTATGGTGTTTGTTTTGGATCAGTGCATCATAAATAGCAAATAAACTGTGTTGGTTTTTATAATTTTCGCCATCTTCTAAAATAACTACATCACATTGAATTTCAGTAAAGGCTGACTGAATATATTTTAGATAAAAAGAAGCAATCGTTTGATTCGTAACAATAAGAACCTGCTGAGACTTAACAAAAGTTCGCATCCATTCAGGACAGCTTAAACCATTACGACAAATACTAATAGAATACGGATCTTCAGTTAGACAAACATCAATCCGTTCATAAGTCTTAAAGTTCGCCATAAATATATTTTATTATATTATTTGCTACTGCTTTGACAGTTAACTTATCTGTTTCAAAACTCACATCGGCTAACTCATCGTAAAATGGCTCACGTTCATCTCTTAACGATTCCAATCGCCCCTCAAGGTCATTGGTTCGCAGCGATGGGCGCTTGGTATCACGTTTAGTTCGTTCAAATTGTTGCTGCAATGAAGTTTTCAGATAAATGACTGTTCCTCTTCCAGCAAGTGCATTTCTGTTTTCAGGAGTAATGACCACACCGCCGCCTGTAGCTAAAACAATATTAGTTTTCTGTGTCAATTCATCGATAACCTTTTGCTCACGACGTCGAAATCCATCTTCACCCTCTATGTCAAAAATCCATGATATATCTGCACCCGCGCGCTCTTCAATAACTTCATCAGAATCAAAGAATTCCAACTTGAGCTCTTTTGCCAAAGCACGACCAATTGTGCTTTTCCCAGCACCCATAGGCCCAATCAGAAAAATATTTCGCACTTTAACTATGCTCATTTTTAATTACATACCTCTTTTTAGCGTGGCGTCATAAATTAAACAAGCTATTATAACAGCAAATTATATTTCGCGCAGTCATTAACTGTGCCAGTTGTAATAGCTCCATACTATAAGTCTGTTGCCATTGCTAGTCTTATAGTCTTAATAGACTTCATTTGAAATTCTACTGTAGATTCAAATTGCTTCGTCGATTCAGTGCTTAAAACCACATGTACTTACCTGCATACTCTAGGTTCTGCGCCTATTATCATCAAACTTTGTGCCTTGCAGCAAGTTTCGAATAAAATCCATTCTATTAAATGAATTATCTACAGCCTAAAAATCCCGCCAAACATTCTACACAAATACCAGTTAAAAACCCATAAAATTATTTCTCCTTCAAAAATCCAGTCGATGTCCACCTCACTAAATTGAGTTAAAATAATTTTATTTGCGGCAAAAATGTAGAGTTTACAATAGTTCTTATCGCTCTTTCCCTTTGTTTATGCTCCTTGAATTTATTATTATTTTAGGTGTAATAAAAATTAGTAATTCGTCATTTTTCAAAGAAACTCGCTTATTTCTAAATAAATTTCCTACTATAGGTAGCTGTCCTAAAAAAGGAACTCTGATGATCGTTTGACTCTTATCCTGTTGATAGATACCACCAAGAACAATCGTCTGATTGTTGTTGACCAGAACATTTGTCTGAATTTCTTTGGTGAGTATAGCTGGGACCCCATTAAATAATTGGGTCGACGTTGTATCTTGATTAATTTTTAAATCCATCAGAATTTTACTGTCGGAAGTAATTTGAGGAGTTACTTTTAAACTCAATACCGCTTTTTTAAATGATACAGCAGTTGCACCACTTGATGTAGATTCCTGGTAAGGGATCTCTTGACCAGAATCAATTACAGCAGGTTGCTGATTTATGGTAATAATTCTAGGGCTGGATATCAACTCAGCTCGTCCTTCACTTTCTAGTGCAGATAATTCTAAATCAAGTAATATATTATTTCCCAATTTGGCCAAAGCAATACCTATAGAGGCAGGTGTCATACTGGCCACGGCTGGAGCAGCAACTAAATCTAAATTTAATCGTTGGATATAAGGGTAACCCTGTGCAGATAAAGTGCTTTGGTCTATTTGGTTTGTATTTTGTACGATATCGCTTAAACGATTTGGTGTGGCAACCCCCCAGCGAATACCTATGTCCTGCGAAAAATCTTTAGACACCTCAACGATACGTACTTCAATTAATACCTGTTTGACCGGCATATCCAATTGCTGAACCAATTCTCTTAATTCTGCGATTTTCACCCTACTATCCTGAATCCAAATGGTATTAGTGCGAGTATCCACACTAATTTTTCCCTTTTCGGATAGCAATGAATTTTGTTTGTCTTTAACCAAATTTGCAATATCAGCAGCTTTTGAATAGTTAATTTGTAATAATTCAGAGTGAATAGGCTCAAATAGTTGCTGCTGACTCTTATGTCGCTGTTTTTCCATTTTCTCTATAGAGGCTTTGGTATCAATCAGCATCACATTAGCTGTTTGGTATTTACGCAACCTTTGCGTTGTCAAAATAATGTCTAAAGCTTCATCCCACGGAATATCATTTAATCTCAGAGTAATATTTCCCTGGACTTTATCACTCACCACAATGTTTATATGAGTGAACTCAGCGAGTAGTTGTAGTACAGCCCGGATACTAATATTTTGAAAATTTAAAGAAAGATGTTTTCCCGTAAAGACGCGTGTTTTTAGGTTCGTTTTATGCATTTCTTTATGCGTTCCTGGAGGTGCATTAACCATGAACTGTGTATTTACCTGTGCTAATACTCCACTTAAACTAACACTCATTAGAACGATACAAACAATGATTTTCCGCACTTCTACTCCTACTTCCTAATATACAAATCAAGAGTGGTGGTATGTTTCTCCCACATCCCTGAAGCGTCTTTGATTGTTTCTTGCAATTTAATTAAATTATTCTGGATTAGTATAATTCGACCATGATTTTGACCGATACAATCACCAATATGCACAGGAATAATTTGTGAGTTAGGCTGTTTAATCAAACCCCATATTCGATTATCCTGAGCTAACGTTCCTACAAACTTTAAAGTATCAAGTGGATAGGCTTCCAAAGCCTGTTTGATTTGATTCTGATGGGATATATATGAATCAATCTGTTTTTCGCCATTCATCACTATAAATGGATTTCTCCGCGAGTCATCATTGGGAAATTTAAATCGAGACAAAGAGGCAAACGTAGGAATAAGTTCTATCGACCGCATTTTCCTTTGCTTTACTTCAGCAATGTAGTGCATCAGATCATCATTATCGCCAGAGCATGCTGCCAACAACAATGAAAATATAGATACTGTAATTGACCTCATCATGAACTACTAAAACGATATATTTTAGCAGTGGCATTCATCACTAGTTTATCTGCTGGAACTACCACCTGATTATCTATGGAAGAAACGTGTTGGATACTAAATTCGTGTATAGTTACAATTTGCTTCATTTCACCTATCTGACTTAGAAATACAGCTAACTGGAAATAACTTCCAATCAAAGATATTTTGATCGGTAATTCCACATAAAAATCATGTGCTACCTCAGGTTGAGGAGCAAATAGTTCCAATTTGAGTCCACAGTCAACCCCCCTCTTAGAAAGCTCCTCCAATAAATAAGGCATTTCATTCTTTATGAGTAACAGTTTAAACATCGATGTATAGCGATCATTTATAATTTGCAGTTGTTGACGATATTCAACTAAATTAACTAATTGCGATTGTTTTTTTTCAAAATCTGCTTTTAAAGTCACTTCTATTGCTTTTAATCGCTCGTAGTTGGTGAAACTATTTTGAATAATAAAACAATACCCCAAAATAATGATGAGCAAACATGCCCCCACAAATACTGGTGTTTTGGCTGGCATTTCAAATTGTACAATATGTTTTAAATAAATCACATTTAAATTAATTTTATTCATGAGTTAAGCTTCATAGAACCTACTTTTTTATCTTCCTTGATTCCATTCACGGTTGGTTATCCAAGAACAAAAGTGAACATAAATTTATTATTTCCGGGGTGCTTTTTATCAGTCTTTTTTTTAATTTCACTAAGAACAGGATGATGAATCCACTTATTATTTTCTGTATTTTTTATTTCCTCGGACACGTAAATAGGTGATTGGGCATAACCCGATGCAGAAATAATATTTTCTTTTCCTTCAATTTTATTCAGAAAAACACCCACTGGGGTTATTTTGATTAATTCATCAAATAAATGAACCATGAGTTCCCGTTTAGATTGTAAGCTTCGCACGGTAGACATTCGAGAAATTAACACTCTTCTTGACCGCTGCAGCTTTTTAATCTCACTTATCTGAGCTGCATAAGCAGTAATTTCTTTTTGTAGCATTTGATTTCTGCTCATTTGATTACTTATCAAATTTGATAGGTAGTAATTAATTAAAAATATTAGCAATGCAGCACCTATAACCCAGACTATTAGCTGTGTGATAAACCGTTTTTTTTCGTGGTGCCGCTTTAGTTCGCGCCACGGCAGTAGGTTAATTTGTGTCATTGGGATAATCCAATATTCCTTAAGGCTAATCCACAAGCAACCATAAATGATGGAGCGTCATTATTTATGGATTCCAAACGAATCATTTTTCCAAATCTCATGTGAGAAAACAGATTAATTACACTAACCTCTATCCCTAATTGTTCTTGAATCAGAACAACTAAACCTGGCAATTGTGATAACCCACCAGCGAGTAAAATAGAATCAACCTCTTCTTCCCGACAAGAGGAATAAAAGAAATGCAACATACGTTTTATATGAACCAAAACATTTTCTTTAAACGGTTCTAAGATGAGTACTTCATAATCGATTGGCAATTGACCTTGTTCCTTTGCCAAAGCAGCCTGTTCAAAAGTCATGTTATAGTGTTCAGCAATTGCTTCAATCAGTTGCTTACCACCAAATTCTTCATCCCGTGAATAAATCAGTTTCATAGCATGCAAGACGAATAAATGAGTGTAATTTGCACCAATGTCAATAATTGCAATCGTTTTATCTGGTCCTGAAGAAGGTAAATTTTTAGTCAGATGTTGCGCTGCCCGCTCTACCGCATAAGACTCTACATCCACCGCTACTGCATTCAAACCGGCTCGTGTCACTATTTCTACACGATTAGTCACATTCTCAGCGCGTGTGGCAACAATAAGTACATCAAGTAATAATGGATTTTTTTCTGAAGCACCCAAAATTTCAAAATCGAAATTAATTTCATTAATGGGATAAGGGATGTATTTCTCAGCTTCAATAACAATCAGTTCCTCCATGTCTTCATCATTTAAACCATCATTAATTTGCACAATTCTAGTGATAACAGCCGCATCAGGAACAGCCAATACAACCTGTTTGCTATTAATTTGTAATCGATCACATAATTTTTTAATACAGAAAGCAATGATATTGACATCTTTAATAACAGTTCCATCCATTGCATGTGGTGGCAAGGCCTCTCGCCCATAACGTTCCATACAAAGTGTCTCACCATCCCATGAAATTTCTAATATTTTCACAGCCGTTGACGTTATATCTAGGCCAAGAGTTGGATAATGCGTAGGCCGAAACGAGTTCAGCAAGTATTTTATTCCGTTGTATCTTCCTTTCATCCCAAAATAATTCCTATAGGACTAATGTGTTGATCTTAACTTAAGCTATTCAAAAATAGAATGTTTTTTTTTGATAATTCATAAGTTAAAAATAGATTGAGAAGCGTATTCAGCACATCAATTATGTCGAAAAATTTATTGTTCTCTTCTCCCAATGTTCGATTTCCACTTAAGGAGGCTACAACTACGAAGAAGATAGAAATGGATTAGCACCCTTGTAAATAAGGTTAATCGTCATTTTCTAAACGCTTTAGAAAGAAGGACTAAAATAGTATCTAAAAACATCTATTAAATTGCAGCTTTATACTCTTTTTACAAAACTCGCAATCTTATAAGGAATCACGGTATAATGCGACTCTAATTTCATTTAAAATAACATGAGTCTATGAAAAAAATGGCATATTTCTGGCGTAAAGGTCTATGGACGCTGATGAGTGTGTTTTTTCTTTTATTAGTAGCCGGTAGTTTTTTATACCTCTACCTAGAAAGCCAACTCCCTAATGTAGACTCATTAAAAACAGTACAATTGCAAGTACCTTTACAAATTTTTAGCAAAGAAGGCTTACTCATTCAAGAATATGGGGAAAAAAAACGTATCCCAGTTACCTATGATGAAATACCACAAACACTTGTTCATGCTCTAGTTGCCACGGAAGATCAACGTTTTTTTGAACATCCAGGTGTAGACATAATGGGGCTTGGCCGTGCCACAGTACGTATGATCAAAACTGGAACAAAATCTCAAGGTGGTAGTACCATCACCATGCAAGTTGCCCGTAACTTCTTCTTAACACGTAAAAAAACATTCTTACGCAAGTTCAATGAAATTATGCTGGCTATAAAAATAGACCGTGAACTGAGCAAAGAAAAAATCCTGGAGCTTTACTTCAACCGAATCTATTTAGGCAATCGTGCTTACGGAGTGGGAGCAGCAGCCATGGTCTATTATGGCAAACAACTAAAGGAGCTCAATCTGGCAGAGCTAGCAATGATTGCTGGCTTACCGCAAGCACCATCGACACAAAATCCTATTGCTAATCCATTAGCTGCAAAAAAACGTCGTGATCATGTTTTAGAGCGTTTATTGGAAGAACACTATATTAATGAAGAGCAATATCAAAATGCTATTAATCAGCCAATCACCGCAAAATATCACGGCACGGACATTAAAGTAAATGCACCTTATGTTGCAGAAATGATTCGCCAATCCTTATATGATAATTTTGGTGCAGATGCATACACTAAAGGTTATAAGGTTTACACCACTATCGATGGTGAACTGCAAAATACTGCAAATAAAGTAGTAGAAAAAAATTTAATTGCCTACGATCGCCGCCATGGCTATCGAGGACCTATTGCCAAGATTGGAGAAAAAGACAGTCAGTCACTACGTACCATTTATAAAATTCTGGTAAAATATCCTGAGTTAAATCATCTTGTTCCTGCGGTTATTACTGAAATTCATGATAAAGAAGTCACAGCAATAGTAAAGAATGGACATTCAATAATTATTCCCTGGAGTGGTTTATCCTGGGCCCGCCCTGCTCTTAAAAATGGCTGGGTAGGAAAATCTCCCTCCAACGCTATGCAAATTGCTGCAGTAGGAGATCTAGTTTATGTCCGTTTAATAAAAGAACATTGGGAATTAGCACAGATTCCTGAAGCTGAATCAGCAATGGTAGCACTTAATCCAAAAAATGGTGCTATAGAAGTTTTAATCGGTGGCTTTAACTTCCAAAAAAGTAAATTTAACCGTGCAACACAATCCAGCAGACAACCTGGTTCAAGTTTTAAGCCATTTGTCTATGCTGCAGCCTTAAATAATGGTTACAGCCTGGCCACATTAATCAATGATGCCCCTATTGTTGTTGATGATCCAAGCCAACCTAATTTGTGGCGACCACATAATGTTAACTTGAAATTCAATGGGCCAACACGCTTAAAACAAGCATTGGTACAGTCTAAAAACCTAGTGTCAATTCGAATTTTGGATGATATTGGTATTAATTACACTATAGAGTTCTTAACTCGTTTTGGTTTTAACAAAAAGTTACTTCCTAAAGGCTTATCATTAGCTTTAGGAAGTTTGTCTATTAGTCCAATGGATTTAACCGCCGCATATGCTGTGTTTGCGAATGGTGGCTATAAAGTAGAACCATTTCTTATTGAAAGCATTACCGATACAGACGGCAAAATTCTATTACAAGCTAAGCCTTCTATTGTTTCCGACAATAATGATAGCAACATAGACCACTCTATCCTGGCACCACGTGTTATTCCTGAGGACATTGCTTATTTAATGAACTCTGCATTAAAAGATGTAATTCAACATGGTACAGCAAGAGCAGCCAGAGTACTTAATCGTCAGGACATCGCCGGTAAAACCGGAACAACCAATGATCAAGTGGACTCCTGGTTTTCCGGATTTAACTCTGATTTGGTGGTTACTGCATGGATAGGTTTTGATAGTCCAAAATCACTTCATGAATACGCTGCTGGCCTTGCCTTACCCTTATGGATAGACTTCATGAAAGTCGCACTGAAAGGGAAACCTGAGCTTGAAACGAAACAGCCTGAAAATGTAGTAGCAGTACGCATTGATCCTAATAGTGGTTTACTGGCAAGACCTAATCAGGAAAATGGCATTATAGAATATTTCCGCGAAAAAGAAGTTCCAACGGAAGAAGATCCTACCCCAGTTTACAATGCCAATAATGGGCAAGAACAGCTTCCATCTGTAGAAGAGAACTTATTTTAATTTCTCAGCTATTCCAAAGCTGATGATCCCTAAGAGAATTACTATCTCTTTGAGGAAGGTCAGCTTTGAATCGATTTGGAACGAAAAAAGATGACCTTCTTTATTTGTTTAAGGTAATTATTTAACGACCAGCTAAAGCAATAGCTGCTGGCGTGTATTCATATCCTAATTCACGAGCGACGGCTTCAAACGTAATTTTACCTTGATGAACATTTAATCCATTTAATAAATGAGGATCATTTATTAAAGCCAACTTTACCCCTTTAGTAATAATATTTAAAACAAAAGGTAAAGTTGCATTATTCAATGCAAAAGTTGATGTTCTTGGCACTGCACCAGGCATGTTTGCAACACAATAATGAACTACATTATCAATAACATAAGTTGGTTCTTGATGTGTGGTAGCATGACTTGTTTCAAAACAGCCGCCTTGATCAATAGCAACATCTACTAATACCGATCCAGGACGCATCGATTTCAACATCGCACGTGTTACTACCTTTGGCGCGGCTGCACCAGGCACTAATACAGCACCAATAACTAAATCAGCTCGGGAAACGTATTTTTCGATTGCATCAGCAGTAGAATAAACCGTATTAATCTTAGAGCCAAACTGAAAATCCAGTTCATTTAAGCGTTTTAGTGAACGATCCAATACAGTCACACGTGCTTCCATACCCATAGCCATACGAACCGCATTAGAACCGACCACTCCCCCCCCAATAACAACAACATTGGCTGCAGCAACGCCTGGAACACCACCTAATAAAATACCACTTCCACCTTGAGCTATTTCTAGACAATGAGCTCCTGCCTGAATCGACATGCGACCAGCAACCTGTGACATTGGCGTAAGTAAAGGTAGACCACCATCATCTTGAGTCACAGTCTCATAAGCAATAGCAGTCACTCCAGATTCTTTCAACATTCGCGCCTGATGTGGATCTGGAGCCAAATGCAAATAAGTAAATAAGGTTTGACCTTCACGAAGTCGTTTGCATTCTATAGGTTGAGGTTCTTTAACCTTCACAATTAAATCAGCCTTGGCAAATACCTCATCGGCACTGGAAACTACTTCAGCACCTGCATGACTGTAATCTTCATCGGAGATACCTATTCCTAATCCAGCCCCCTTTTCAACAATCACCGCGCTGCCCACTCTTACAATTTCTCTAACACTTGAAGGAACAAGGCCTACGCGATGCTCTTGAGGCTTAATTTCTTTTGGAACACCTACTAACATACATTACTCCCCTTAACATTTTATAACTCACCAACTGTCATCCTAAATGCTTTACATCCAGGATAAAAAGTCAAAGAACTCGCGTGCCAATCAAGATTGAATATTAACGAGGCACTAACGGTTTTTTAATTGTTCAATTAATTGTGGTACCAATTCAAATAAATCACCGACTAAACCATAATCAGCAATTTGAAAAATAGGCGCATCTTCATCTTTATTAATGGCAACAATAATTTTAGAATCTTTCATACCCGCTAAATGCTGTACCGCACCTGAAATACCTATAGCAATATAAAGCGTTGGCGCTACTACTTTCCCAGTTTGTCCCACTTGATAATCATTGGGAACAAACCCTGCATCTACCGCTGCACGTGAAGCACCTATAGCAGCTCCTAAAACATCTGCCAATTCATTGATTAATTTAAATTTCTCAGCATCTTGCAAACCCCGGCCACCCGAAACTACAATTTTTGCACTACTTAAATCAGGACGTTCTGATTTGCTTAACTCATGCCTAATAAACTGAACTCCCTGAGAAATACAGACTTTATCCAATACTTCAATTAAGCAGGCTTCTTGTGTATTGATGACTGCCTCGAATGCAGTAGTTCTAATCGTCATCACTTTAACTGCATCTAAAACGCGTACTGTTTCTATAGCATTACCGGCATAAATTGGATGCTCAAAAATACTTCCGTCAATAATTTTACTAACATTAGAAATTTGCGCTACATCCAATTTTGCAGCTATCCTTGGCGCAATATTTTTACCAAAGGTACTGGATGGAATTAATATGGCTTTGAAAGAACTGGCGACAGAAAGAACTAAATCACTCATTTGCTCTGCTAAAGGATGCTCGTAGCATGAGTTATCCGCATACAATACAGCATGTACACCTGCCAGTGTAGCCACCTGCGCTGCTACTGCTTTACATTGATATCCAACAACTAATAAGGTTACCTCCCCTCCAAGCTCCAATGCTGCAGTTAAAGTATTACGAATCGCAGGATGCATTATTTGATTATTATGTTCAACAAGTATTAAAGTGCTCATCAACATCTCCTTCTCAAAGCACTTTGGCTTTATTCTGTAAGTGATCCAGTAATTCAGCTACTGAAGCAACTTTTATTCCGGAACTGCGAACGTTAGGTGCTGTAACTTTTACTACCTCAACATGTTGCTTGAGTGACAGCCCCATATTATCTAATTCAATGACAACCAATTCTTTGCGTTTTGCTTTCATAATATTAGGAAGACTGGCGTATCGTGGTTCGTTCAAACGTAAATCAGTACTTACAATTGCTGGTAATTTAACGCTTATCGTTTCCAAACCACCATCTAGCTCACGGATAACTTCAAGATGATCTCTGCATACATCTAATTTAGACGCGTAAGTCGCTTGTGGCCAGGCCAACAATGCGGATAACATTTGTGGTGTTTGATTATTATCCCCATCAATTGCTTGTTTTCCCATCAATACCAAATCTGGTTTTTCATCCTCAACAATCTTTTTTAACACTTTAGCAATATTAAGACTTTCCAAAGATGCTTGGGTACGTACCAAAATTGCTCTATCAGCACCTAAAGCTAACGCGTGGCGTAAAGTTTCCTGTGCGTTATCTGTACCAATACTCACAACAATAACTTCTGTCGCCCAATTCTTTTCACATAAGCGTAATGCTTCCTCTACTGCTATTTCATCAAAAGGATTCATTGCCATTTTGATATTTTGTGTTTCAACTCCGGTATTATCCGATTTGACCCTAATTTTGACGTAAGGGTCTATTACACGCTTCACTGCAACGAGAATTTTCATAAGTCCTCACTGGAAAATCAAACAAAAGCATCTTGCCAGAGATATAGGATCTAATTCAAGTAGCATTTAAAAATAAGCTGTACTTACCTGATAATCAGCTAAATCTTTAGTAACTCCACGCTCTGCACTATTATCTCTCAAAGCTAAGGGCTTATCTTTAAAAAATTATAAAAATCTCTGAGTTTTATCAATAGCTAAGACAGTTTTTCCTCCTTCGATATAAACAATTTTATTACTTCTAAGTCTATTTAATAAACACTGTGTAATTTCCAATTTAATTTCGATTGAATCTAAATTTTTATTCAGCCTCGAGATATTAGCCAGAAACTCTTTTAAGAATTGAAGTTTAGTCTGCTCCACTCGAAACTTAAGAAAATATTGCTGTCCCAATAAACCAAGACGTGATTCTAGAGGAGAAACAATAAGTTTTAATTGGTAATTTTGAAAGGGCAGCCCAATAGGAACACTTATATTTGTTTGAATCAATTCGTGCTCTATAGTTACTCCCTTAAGATTGACTATCCAACCAACATTTCGCGATTTTCAGGACTCGCTTAACATCATAGGCTTATGCAGCAAGCCCAGTGTTTTTATTAAATCATGAAATGCACTCATAGATTCAATTACTTTTTCTCAATTTAAGATATTGGGTGAAAAAATCCACAACTAGCAAGCTCAGATAAAATGCAATCATCACATCACTTAAATAATGATAATACAATAATACTCTTGAGGCAGCGACAAGAAGAGCAACGGTCAGCATCGCAAAAAAATAACGTGGAAATAATAAACCTAAACCTCCGGCTAAACTGACAACTGTTGTTGTATGTCCAGAAGGGAAAGACCAGTAAGCACTATTTAATTTAAGCCAATAAAAACCAAATTCATTACTACTAAACAAGAGATCGGGACGTGCTCGGCTTAAAGTAACCTTTAACACCAAGCAAACCAAATTTGCTACCAATATACAGCCCAACAAATACCATGCCCTTGATTCATATACTGAATTAACTCTTATAAAACGAAAATATAAAGCAGCCAAAAAAAATAAAAGCACATAAGGTATCGATTTCCCTAGAGCAGTCAAAACACTTAATGCAGGGATTTTCATTCTAAAATCTAATTGATAAAAATAAGTTGCCAAAGATCTATCAATATAAATAAAGGATAGAACAACTAAAATTGCATAAAGTGAAATAACCCATGGTTTTTTCATAAAATGAACCGTTTTTTCAAATTGAGTCATCAATTAGTCCCCGTTAATATAAAATTTGCTCGACTCCATTAGATGAGATTAATCCGTTCAAAAATTTCGTAACTACTTGGCTACCATGTAAAAATCTTGGCGAACGACCAAATTTGGCCATTCCTAGATACGATTGAAAAGTTACAAAATTTCTTTGCCATTGAAATTATGTCTGGAAGTCTTAAGAGTAGACTGACGTAAATACCAAGGAATTGTAATCACTACGGTACGCTCATCACGCTCTAAAAAAATTAAAGCACGCAACCCTGCAGCATGAATATTATGCAATAAATATTCATACCATTTTGGCTCTACCAATTCGGGTATAATAAGCGCAATCATACGATCTGTCTTTTGTTTTTTAACTTTTTTGATATAGTCCAGAATTGGTTTATAAATACGGCGGTAGGGAGAGTTAATAATTTCCAGTTTTGGCACGCCCCCTTTTACCTTTTTGGCCGGTGTTTCAATTTTTTCAGCCCAGAGCTGCTTAATGTGCTCGATATCCTCACATCTTGTATTAATAAATACAGCGGTAATTTCATCAGAAAGAAGCATCCCAAATTGTATTGCTTTTTCTGCAATACGATTAACTCCATGAATAGGAACAATAACTATTGGCGGCTTCAACTTTGTAAAAAACAATTCTGCCGGTGCTTCAATTTCATTCGCAATACGCAAGTAATGACGTCGAACTCTACTCATTAAATAAGCCAAAGAAGGACCAATTAAAAGAATAATCCAGGCTCCTTCCATAAATTTTGAAGTAATAATAATGATTAGTGCAATTGCAGTTACTACTGCACCCAAAGCATTAATGGCCAATTTTAAATACATCCTAGGATCATTCATACGCTTCCAATGAACAATCATACCAATCTGAGAAAAAAGAAAGGCACTAAAAGCACCTACTGCAAATAAAGGAATCAAATCATTTGTAATCCCCTTAAAAACTACAAGCAATAGCGCAGAAACGAGTGCTAAAAGAATAATCCCCACTGAATAAACCAGTCGTCTACCTCGTTCTGCAAAAAAGTAAGGTAAATAATTATCCTCAGCTAATAAACGACATACACGCGGAAAATCAGCAAAACTGGTCTGCGCAGAATAGGCAAGCACCACAAGAATACTGACACTAGAAATATAATAAAAAATTCCCTTTCCGGTAGTTGCCGCAATAAGTTGAGATAATATGGTCTGATATCCGGGCTCCATTTCATCCATTGCAGCGATATGGTATACAGGACATAGGTATCCAATAAGTAATAAAAATAACGCCAATGTTCCCACAATAATGGTTAATGTCCATTGTGCATTTTTAACTACTGGTTTACGAAACAACGGCACTGCATTACTGACTGCCTCGATACCAGTCATCGCCGTCAACCCATTAGCAAAAGCAGCTAACACAATCCAAACAGTTACTGTTTCATGAGGAGATGGCAACATAGGGGGAGCAACAATCGGTTCGGGATGCCCGCCGCTTGACCAAGTGGCAATGAGGCCAATTAATAATGAAACAGCAATACAAAATATAAAGATTAGAGTAGGAAAAATAAAAACCACTCCAGATTCACGAATGCCTCGTAAATTAACTAAAGTTAACATCAATAGAATACCTAAACATAAAATAAGAGTATGATTTTGTAATGCGGGAAGTGCTGAAACGATAACTCCTACCCCAGCGGATATACCTACCGCAACATTTAATAAATAATCTAGTATTAACGATATTGCTGCCCATAGGCCATATTTTCTTCCTAAATTGTCGCTGGAAACAATATAGGCTCCACCGCCATTAGGATAAGCTGCTGCAGTTTGGCGATAAGAAAAATAAAGTGACATCATGACTACTACTAATAATACAGAAATAAGGAAGGAATAATTTAAACCCACAACCCCAAGTGGTAGCAAAATGGTCAGTGCAGCTTCTGGACCGTAAGCAGTTGAAGACAATGCATCCAAACCAAGTGCAGGTACGCCCGTCATAACTGAAAGCTCTTGTTTCCGCACTGATCTCAGAGCCAAAGGTTTTCCAAAGATTTTATTTATTAATGACATTTCCTTATCACCTCTTATTAGACTTATAACAAAACGCTACTGCAAAGCGTTTCGTACTAAGTCCACTAACTTACCCCATACCTGTATGGTTAAACATTGGCCCATAGCCGTCAAGCTACTTTTACACAAAAACCTCCATTAAACTCTTTTAATGACTTGTTATTGCAGCTCACTATTCGTTAAAATGAAAATATATTAATTGTTAAGCGCTTTTTAATGCCAGAATTTACTTTAGTACAACAAATATGCATTTGGGCTCTTCCTGTATTACTCAGTATTACCTTACACGAAGCAGCACATGCCTATGTTGCTAACCTTTGTGGTGATACCACAGCTAAGATGTTTGGTCGCTTGAGCTTAAATCCAATTCGTCATGTTGACCCTGTTGGAACGCTAGTAATACCTCTATTAATCGGTGTATTAACTCATTTTAATTTCGTTATTGGTTATGCAAAACCTGTACCAATTAATTGGAATCAATTACATAATCCACGACGTGACATGATTCTAGTAACACTTGCAGGACCATTCGCAAATTTGCTTATGGCCTTTTTGTGGGCTGCTTGTTTTAAAATCGCAATTTACATGCATCCTGAAACATCCATGACTGCCTTGTTTCTTTTAGTAAGTGCCCGTGCAGGGATGATTATTAATCTGGTTTTAGCTGCTTTAAACTTGCTTCCTATTCCTCCATTAGATGGCAGTCGCGTAGTAAGTAGTCTTTTGCCACCAAGAAAAGCCATGGTTTATGAGCGAATAGAACCTTATGGTTTTTATATTCTTATTCTGTTAATGCTTACAGGACTCCTGAACTACCTATTAACTCCCTTAATTAATATAGGACTCTACGCACTAAGTTCAATTTTTCAATTATGAATATTCTTGCTGACGCCACGCTCCCAGGATTAGAACACGCATTCCCTGGACCTTTTCGCTTAACACTTTATCATCATCTTGATGAGGTTAACCAATTAATTTCTGGACAGGATATTCTTCTGTGTCGAGCTACGCTAAAGGTAACCGATGAATTATTAAAAAATCATTCTTTGCGCTATCTAGCAACTGCTACTAGTGGTAAAGATCATCTCGATGATAAGTGGTTGGCTGCCCAGAATGTCCAGATAATAGATGCAAAAAGTTGCAATGCACGCGCAGTTGCAGATTATGTTGTTTCCACACTAGCTTATTTAGACCAATACCCTCTTATTCAGGGAAATAAAGCAGGTATTATAGGTTTAGGAAATGTTGGCACTCAAGTTGCTGCACGTCTTCAAGTAGCAGGATTCGAACTATTAACTTATGATCCTCCTAAAGAACTACGCCAACCTCATGTCTTCCAAAGTTGTTTGCTTGAAGAATTATATGAAGTTGATCTTTTATGCATTCATGCGGAATTGCATGACACACCGCCTCATGCAAGCAGAAATTTACTTGACCAGCAATTTTTTGCCAATTTAAAACCGAATTGTGTGATTATCAATGCAGCACGTGGGGGTATTGTTAATGAGGAGTCACTACTGACTAGCCGACAAACTCTTACTTATTGCACAGACGTATACCTTAATGAGCCAAACATAGATAAGCGCATTATTGATAAAGCAACTTTATGCACCCCCCACATCGCAGGACACAGTCTTGAAGCAAAATATATCGCTGTTGCCATGATAAGTAACAGCTTACATCAAATTCTTGGGCTCCCTTCTCCTCAATTTGCCATTCCCGAAATGCAGCACTCTTTTGATTTGCCACACTATAAAAGTTGGCAAAAAAATGTATTATCAATTTATAACCCCATTAAAGAAACAGTACTATTGAAAGAAGCTATCAATAAAGAATCTGCTTTCTTAAAGGTAAGAAAGAATCATAAAAATCGGCACGATTTTCACTTATACATTAATGCGGCTTTAGATGAAGTAAGTCAATTAGTACTAGGAGGTTGAAAAACGTATTTGTTCGGGTAACGTCAAATCAGGATCATTTCTTCATATCTTTTTGTTTTTAAAATAAAATACAAGTAGAATTACAAACTACATAAAAAAATCATTAATGCTTTAAAATAAAAACTAAGGATAGTCAAAAATGCGACAATTGATTTTTATTTGCTTAGTCACTGTATTTTTGATTTCATGCAAACATGAGAATAAGTCCTTTAATGGTTATATTGACACCGATCTGGTCTACTTATCTGCTGATTTTAGTGGACGACTTGTTGATTTAGCAGTATTCAAAGGACAGCTTGTCAACGCTAATCAATTTCTTTTCAAACTCGAACAAACCAGTGAACAATATGATGTAGCAAAAAGTAAGTTAAACCAAAAAGATTTGCTTGCACAACGCCAACAGGCAATAATCCAATTGAATTACAATAAAATAAATTATCATCGTAATTTAACAATGCGCCAACATAATGCAGCCAGTCAAGGTGATCTTGATGCTGCATTAAGGGATTTAGATTCAGCAAAGCAACAAGTGGCTTCACTTGATTTTAAAATTGAGAGCAATCAATTTGATACAAAAGAAAAGAAATGGAGGATAGAACGTAAGGAAAACTATGCACCATCAACTGGGATTATATTTGATACTTATTATACTAAAGGTGAATTTGTACAAACAGGTTACCCAGTACTGTCGTTAATCACCAAAGACAATGTTAAAGCCATATTTTTCGTTCCTCAGCAAGAGTTAAGTCGTATCCGGCTTAATGAAAAGATTAAAGTTAAGGTTGATCAAGATTCTTTATACGCTATGGGACATATTTTTTATATTTCCAATATTGCTGAATTTACTCCGCCAATAATCTATTCTCGTGAGGAACGACAACGATTGGTATTTCGTATCGAAGCAAAAATTGATTCACCTGATTTAGAAAAATTGCATCTTGGCCAACCTGTAACTTTGGAATTAGTTTCATGAGTGATTTAGCAATCGATGTTGAAGGTTTGACCAAAAAATTTGATGAACGAATTGCTGTAAATCATATTTCATTAGCAGTTAAACGTGGAGCAATCTTTGGATTTCTTGGCGCCAATGGTAGTGGCAAGACAACAACCATTCGCATGATTTGTGGTCTTTTAACACCAACTGCCGGAAAAGGATTTTGTTTGGGTTATAATATTTTATTGCAACGTGATGAAATTAAAAGAAATGTTGGCTATATGCCACAAAAATTTAGCTTTTATAAAGGATTATCTGTCTATCAAAACCTCCAATTCATTACCGATATTTATCAAATCAAAAACGCAAAACGAGTTATAGAAGAAATTATTGAAGATCTTGATTTGACTCCCTATCGTAACGTACCAGCAGGTAATTTATCTGGGGGTTGGCAACAACGTTTAGCTTTATCATGCTGCTTAGTTCACAAACCTCAATTATTGTTTTTGGACGAGCCTACCGCAGGGGTTGATCCAAAAGCACGTAAAGAATTTTGGGATTATTTGCATAAAATTTCAATACAAAATGGTACTACAATTCTTGTAACTACCCATTATATGGATGAAGCAGAAAAATGTACCGATCTTGCATATATTAACTTGGGAACGTTATTGTATACTGGCAAAACAAAAGATCTAATCCCTCAATCCCAAGTTAAAACCTATGTGATGGAGGGAGATCGCAAAGAACAAGATTTAATAATAAACCAAATTAATCATCATTATCCTGATCTTTTAGCCTCCATTGTTAATAATGTTTTGCGTATTTCATCAAGTAATGAAAAAAAATTAAATCAATTTATCCATGAGAAGAGTGACTTATCATTTAAGGCTGTCACTCCTTCTTTTGAAGAGGTATTTATTGGATTGATGCAATGAATTATAAAAATTTTAATTTTGGGCAATTATCCAAAAAACGTATAGTGGGTTTGATTCGTAAAGAATTTATTCTAATAAGTCACGATCGTGGCACTATCGCTATGTTGGTCATTCTTCCGATAATGTTGCTGATCGTTTTTGGCTTCGCCATTCAATTTGATCCTAAGCAATTACCAACCACCATCGTAAGTTACGATCATTCCCCGTTAACTAGAAATTTTATCAGCTCACTCGAAGCCTCTGGTTATTATAAAATTGTTGATACCTCAGGAAATGAAAAGAAAAAAGAGCAAGACTTCGCCAGTGGCGCAATTAGCTTTGCCATTACAATCCCTCCTAATTTTTCACGAAAATACATCCGCTCGGAGAATCCACAGCTATTGGTAGAAATGGATGGTTCTGATCCCGGCAGCAATGCCAGCGCACTTGGTAACGTGCAACCAATACTGGATCAAGCAATGACATTATTTAATAAACAAGGTTTAGAGAATGCATCACCTCACACTACTTCACGAAGCATTAATCTTACGATACATAGGCTTTATAATGAATCCAATATTAGCGCGTTTAACATCGTACCTGGTTTAATTGGGGTATTACTAACTATGACTATGGTCATGCTGACTTCCACAGCCATTACTACTGAAAAAGATTCAGGTACAATGGAAATGTTATTAAGCACACCATTAAAACCAACTGAAATTATTCTGGGCAAGGTGGTGCCCTATATTCTTTTAGGTTATTTGCAGTTAACCAGCGTATTAATTTTTGGCAAGTTAATGATTCATATTCCAATTCAAGGAAGTCTTTTATTGCTTTATTTATCTGCTGCACCATTTATTATTGCAAATTTAATGGTTGGAATGATTTTTTCTACTTTGGCTAATACTCCCATGCAAGCTATGCAGCTTAGTGTATTTTATCAATTACCTTCAATGTTCTTATCTGGATACATATTTTCTTTTTTTGGTATGCCAAAATGGGCTCAGCTGGTAGGTCAATGTTTACCAATGACCTATTTTATGCGGATAACTCGTGGGATTTTACTCAAAGGGAATGTCTTTTATCAAATTATTCCAAATATTTTACCCATTATTTTATTTGCATTGATTTTGATTTTCATTACTGGGAAAGTATTTAGAACCACTCTAGACTAACTTTCATTGAAAAAAAGATGTGTAAAAGAGACAAAACAAGTTTAAACAGAGCACTGTTGTATTCGTACAGGGGGAAATATTGATTCTTGGAGGAAGGCCATGAAAGCAAAAATTTTAATATTAAGTCTAGCTATTGTCCTAATTACTGCTTGCATTAAAAACCCTGTTATTACTGAAAAAGTCTTACACTATCCAATGAAAACCCGTAGCGGTGTAAAATATGTCGATAAAAAAACAGACTTAAGTCGAATTGCTTGGTGGAGAAAACTTAATGATCCCGCCTTGAATCAGCTTATCATGCAAGCCCTCGCTGCTAATAACCAAATCAAAAGTGCAAATGCGAGTATTCAACAGGCACAGGCTCAATTAAAATCGGCACAATATGCTTGGATTCCAACACTAGATGGCAACGCTCAAGGATTTAGTGGCGCGACTTGGAATACCCGTGTTAGTCCACAAGGGGCTTTAATGGGTACGCCGATTTTTTCAGATCTATCTAACTTTAAATTTCGTGGCTATTCCGCTGGTTTTATCCCAGGATACTCAGTTAACATTATGAATAATATTTATAATGTTAAATCGGCAAGGGCATCATTATCGATTCAACAAGCACAAACGCAAGCAACTAAATTAGCAATTATTAGTCAGACAACAGGTGCTTATTTCATGATTTTAAGCCAGAGAGCACAATTGGAAATAGAAAAAAAGCTTATCAACGATTTAAAAGAATTACGTCAGCTGGAAGAGGTGCGTTATAAAAGTGGTGCAAATGACATCGAGAGATTAACCAACCTTGATCAACAATTAGCCCAAGAAGAAACCAAAATTCCACAAATTGAAGAAGTGATTGCCCAAAATGAAAATGCTATTCATGTTTTATTAAATCAAAATCCAGCCCCAATTCATACCCAGAATCAATTGCTTGCCATAAAAACCGATCATATTATTCCTCAATATTTACCATCAACCGTTTTAAAAAATCGACCTGACATTATGGTTGGACTCTCTAACCTCCAAACATCTAATGCTCAATTAGGGTTAGCCTATTCAGCTTTTTTTCCAACATTTTCATTAACTGGATTGATAGGCCGTGCTTCGGTGGATTTAACCCATCTTTTGAAACTAAACACTGCCTTATGGATTGCACAAGCTATTGGTTCAACAAAAATCCTTAATGCCAGTTCTTATCAAAATATTAAAGTGATGAAAGCCCAATATCTCGCAACTTATTATAATTACTTGCAAACACTCCGCGCTGCATTTGCTGATGTCGATAATAATCTCACTAATGCATCTAAGACACGAGAGGCCTATTTACAAACGCAAAAAGGATATGATGCAGCAAAAAAGACCTATGCTATTATCTCAGATCAATATAAAGCTGGGTCGAAGGATTATCGTGATGTAGTTAATGCACAAATAAGCGTCGATACTTATGCGTTGATTTTAGTGCAGGAAAAAGCGCAATTACTTGATAGTATTGTTCAAGTTTATACTTCAGTAGCAGGAGGATATAATGTGGTTTGTAATCAATAGGTCTTCGCAACGTCATCATTAAATCATATAGATAGCAATAGAACTTAAGTTTAAAAATCAAACAATAATTTTTTGTGCTACTCCAATGCTACCTTTTAAAGAAACATATAAGGTTTATCCAGCCAAATTAAATGCAAATACAAGCTAAGTGCAAAGCAGTATTATGTGGAAATTTGTAATTATGTAACATATTATGTTTTATGTGCACTAATTTTTACTTAATTATTATAAAAATACCATGCCTAATATCTTACTAATTTGTTCAAACATACATAAAGAGTTAGCTGCTGAGCAGCTTGATCTTTGCTCAAGCCTTGTAAAAAATGCAGGCTATGATTATCAAGTTGAATTGTTACAAGCTGGAACGTATGAAATTCCATTTGTAATTAATGCTTATCATCAAAAAAAAATTTTTGACGGTTATCTTGCACTGGGTTTAGTTCTTCAAGCAGATCTAAATCACTATAATCATATTATGACTCACATTCGATACTGTTTTACCCAATTTACGCTAAACGATATTATCGTAGGTAATGGAGTTATTAGCGGAATGACAATTGAAGAATTAGGTGAGAGGATTCGAAGTTCAAACCCTTGTGTCTCTGCTTATCCATCAGCATTTAATGCTATTGATTGTCTTATTAAATTAAGAAACAAGATCGCTGAGATTTAGCTCGCATCGGTTACGCAAAAACGGATTTTATGATTTAACCTGCAATCTTCTCACTACCTCTTGATCCGAAAATGCGTGTTTAACAGTACCAATCTGCTGATAGGACTCATGTCCCTTTCCTGCGATTAAAATAATATCATCCTCATCCGCTTCTTTAAGCGCATAAGCAATTGCTTCTTCGCGATTAACTAACTGAATCACCTGCGCTGAAGAGGAAACACCTTGCACAATCTCATTCACAATAGTTTGTGGATCTTCAGTTCGTGGATTATCGCTGGTAATAATAATGTGATCGGCGTGAAGACTGGCAATTTTTCCCATCACTGGACGCTTGCTTTTATCTCGATTTCCCCCACAACCAAATATCACCCATAAACGACCTTTTTTTAGTTGTCCTAAAGTAATCAATGCATTTTTTAATGCATCAGGAGTATGGGCATAATCAACAAGTACATAAGGAGCACTTGTCACAATTTCTAAACGACCTGGTGCTGCTTTTAATTGCGACATTACGGCAACTACGCGTTCGGGTGCATATCCACTAGCCAATAAACTACTGAATACAGCCAAACTATTATAAATATTAAACGCGCCCAACGCTTTAATTTGTAAATGATATCGGCCCCAGGGAGAATGAACTTCAATTTTAGTACCGCTAATGTCCATATCCCAGTCCACAGCATATACGTCACATCCCTTATCCATACCATAAGTCAATTTGTTCACCTGTGGTTTTACCGCAGCTGCCATAATATGTTGGTATTCATCATCCTTATTGATAATCGCCCATTGCAGTGATTCACCACCGAATAAAGTTGCCTTAGCAGCAGCATAATTCTCCATGCTGTGATGATAATCCAAATGATCTAAAGTTAAGTTAGTAAAAATCGCCTGTTCAAATGCTATAGCATCCACACGGTGCTGTGCCAATGCATGGGAGGACACTTCCATACATATTTGCTTAACATCTTGTTTTTTGTATTGATGTAATAATTTCTGTAAGTACAGTGAATCTGGGGTAGTATTATCCAGAAATTTTAGTTCTTTCACATTACCCTGACCAATAGTACCTATATAAGCAGCTTCTTGACCAAGTAAATGATGCGCTTGTGCTAATTGATAAGCGATGGTTGTTTTACCATTTGTTCCTGTAACTCCGGTAACGATTAATGAGTCTCCTGGATTACCATAAAATTCTTTAGCAATATAAGCTAATTTGGTTACCAAATCAGGAATCGCAATGCATGGAATAGATGTAGGTAATAGACAATTTTCTGGCAAATCAACCGGTTCATAAATCACTGCCACTGCCCCAGCAGCAACTGCCTTCTCTATAAATAAGCGACCATCCGCTATAACGCCTGGATAAGCAACAAATAAGTCTCCAGATTGAATAAGACGACTATCATTTTGGATCCCCTTAATCGTACAATCCATGGCCTCCAGATTCATCCATTGTTTTAATAGTTGTGTTAATTTCATTATCTATTTCCAGGTTAACTTATAATTTCATCGGTGGGAATATTAAATAATCTCAATGCACCAGTCATCACTTTAGAAAATAGAGGAGCAGCAACCGCAGCAGCATAATAACCTTTTCGAGAGGGCTCATGAATGATTACCACAACTACAAATTTAGGTTTTGAGACAGGCGCAATACCAATAAAGCTTGCGGTATATCTACGGTCTTTATAACCTTCTTTTCCTGCCACACGCGCGGTTCCTGTTTTACCTGCCACACGATATCCAGGAACTCGTGCTGACTTCCCCGTACCCTCTTTACCCAGCACCGCCTCCATCATCGATAAAACGTGTTGTGCCGTTTGAGGCTTTATTACCTGAATGCTAGTAGCTGGGGGATTATTATGAAGCAAAGTCACAGGAATTAATTTACCTTGATTTGCAAAAATCATATTTGCTTTAGCTAATTGTAAAGCGGTTACTGATAAACCATAACCAAAACCCAGCGTGGCTAAAACGAAAGGATTTGCATCGTTCACTTTAACTATACTGCCTTCACTCTCCCCTGGATAAGCACTTTCTGTACGTTGACCAAAGCCGCTGTGTTGTAATAATGAGATTAATTGCTCTGGTGGACTAGCTAAAACCATTTTAGTCACACCTACGTTACTTGAATGCTGTAATATCCCTGTCACGTCCAAAACCCCGTAGTTATGTACATCACGTACCGTATGGCCATTGACAACCACCCAGCTAGGATTGGTATCAATAACTGTTGTTGGCGTAAATAAACCTGTTTCCAATGCACTGGCGATACTAAAGGTTTTAATAACCGAACCAGGTTCAAAAGTGTCAGTAACTGCCCTATTTCTGTAAGTATCTTTATCATAACGACCACGAGAATTAGGATTATAAGAAGGCACATTAGCCATTGCTAAAATTTCACCATTTTCAGTATCAACTACCACTACCGAACCTGATTTTGCTGCAAATTCTTCAACCGTTTTACTCAATTCGCTGTATGCCAAATATTGTAGACGTCGATCAATACTTAATACCAAATCACGACCAGGACGTGGTTCTTTGGTCACATTTAATTCTTCTATTATTCTTCCTAAGCGATCTTTGATAACCCGTTTCTTTCCAACAACTCCTCGAAGCCAATCTTGATAAGCAAGTTCAATGCCCTCTAAACCCTGATCATCCACATTGGTAAATCCTAATAACTGAGAAATACTATCAGAATCGGGGTAATAACGTTTAAATTCCTTTTGAAAATTAACCCCGGGTATTTTTAGCGCTTCTATTTTCTTGGATAAGGCTGGAGGCAATTGCCTTTGTAAATACACAAACTCGCGCTTTTCCTTTTCTGCATTCACCATTTTCCTACTTAATTGCTTAGGAGTTAAATGCAAATAGTTTGCTAAAGCCATGAATTGTTCTTTATCAGGAGAAAACTCTTTGGGATCTACCCAGACTGATTCCACCGGAGTGCTAATCGCCAATGGAACACCGTGTCGATCCATAATCATACCGCGATATGCTGGAATATCTACTGTACGCAAACTGCGCGCATTACCCTGTCCTTGTAGAAACTGTCGATGCAATACAGTGAGATCAATCATGCGCCAAATTAAAATACACAAAAGCAATAAAAAAAAAGCAGATACTAGGATCAGTCTAATTAAATGACGTGATTTTTTCATGGCTATCTACTCAATTGTCAACAGATCCTACTGGTTAGCAACAAAATTACTATTGTTGTCCCTGTAACCAAAAAGTACTTTTAGGCGTTGGCAACACCATGCTTAGTTTTTCTTGAGCCAACTCTTCAACGCGAGCGGGCGTAGCCAGACTTGCTTGCTCAAGTAACAATTTTCCCCATTGTAATTGCAAATAATGAGTTTGTTGTTCTTGTTGTTCTACTTGACTGAATGTCGAACGATAAAAATTCGTACTGTATACAACGGCAAAAGCACTTACTAACACAGCAACTACTAATATAATTAACATGTATAATGATTTTGACATTTGCATATCTGCCAGTTGACCATTAAATAAAGTACCTTGATTAATTACTTTCGCTGCAGCGTTCATGCTAATTTCTCCCCAATTCTGAGTACGGCGCTTCTAGCTCTGACATTATTTTTTACTTCTTTTTCCTGCGGCATTATTGCTTTACCTATTCTCTTAAAATTTGATTTTAATTCTTCATAACGAACTGGCACTTCTAGTGGTAATTTTTTCCCCTGCTCTTTATCACGCATAAACTGTTTTACAATGCGGTCCTCAAGAGAATGAAAACTAATTACAGCTAATCTTCCTCCTGGTGCTAAAATATTTAAACATTGTTCTAAACAACTACTTAAATCATTTAACTCTTGATTCACATGAATGCGAATCGCCTGAAAAACTCGTGTTGCTGGATGCTTGTGTTTCTCCCATTTAGGATTCGCATCCTTTACAATTTCTGCTAATTGTAGTGTTGTCTTAATCGGTACACTATTCCTAGCGGTAACGATTGCCCGAGCAATTCGCCCAGAAAAACGCTCTTCGCCATACAGTTTAAAAATTGAAGCCATTTCATCAGCTTCGGCTGTATTCACAAATTCAGCTGCACTCATGGATTGTGATAAATCCATACGCATATCCAAAGGTCCCTGCTGCATGAAACTAAACCCTCGTTGAGGATTATCTAATTGCGGCGAAGAAACTCCTAAATCCAGTAATATGCCATCTACTTTGTTAAGAACGTCTGCTTCAGCAGCAAATTGTTCAATCTGGGCGAAAGAACCCTGAAAAATATGAAAGCGTTGATCATGCTCAAAGTGTTCTTTTGCGTAAGCTACTGCATCTAAATCCTTATCTATTGCATAAAGACGACCTTGAGCATCGAGGTGATTTAAAATTTCTTGGCTGTGGCCACCTCGTCCGAAAGTCCCATCAAAATAAATACCTCTATTTTTAATGGCCAAACCATTGATAGACTCATGTAAAAGTACTGATTGATGCATTGCCATTTTTTTTCCATTACAGGGAAAACGTTTTCATTTCATCAGGCAATCCTAAATCACCTGCACTCTCTTCAGCCAACCATTCTTCTCGTCGAGCCTCCCACAGCTCTTTACTCCAGACCTCAAATTTATTTCCTTGACCAATCATCACCGCATCTTTTTCTAACCTTGCATAATTTCTTAAAACAGGCGGTAACAATACACGACCGTTTGCATCGACTTCTACATCGGTAGCATGACCAATTAATAAACGTTGTATTCTACGTACAGCGGCATTAAAACTAGGTAACTTCTGTAAATTATCTTCAATAATCTGCCACTGCGCCGCGGTATAAAGTAGCAAACACTTTTCTTCAGTATCAATTGTCACCACCAAAGGAATTTTTTCTTCAGCACCCAGCGCAGAACGATAGCGTGTAGGAATGGCTAAGCGTCCTTTAGTATCTATGGTGATCGTGTTTATTCCACGGAACATGATTGTCTTTTTGTAAAGGGATTAAGCCCCTCCACAATTCTCCACTTTTTTATTATTTTAACCCACTTTTATACACTATAGAAACACATTTCAATACCCGTCAAGCGAAAAGCCCATTTTTTCTTGTTTTATTTGTAATTTTTTTGAACTTAACATGCTAATGGTTAAAAAAAAATCTTTTAACATGAATTATGGGCATAAATAAATCCTAGAGATAAAACTTTATTGTGAGTAACGTGATACGCTGTAGATCATATATAAGTAGAAACCTCGACTGACTCTAATTATTCATCAATGCGGCTAGACGTATTCCTTGAAGAACTAAATCAAGAACTAAGTGATCATATAAATTCTGTTTTTCAAATAAGGAAGCAAAACCACCAGTTGCCAGAACTAATGCTCGATTGGCGCTAGAAGAAAACGCTTCTTGATTTATGCGCTGAATTAATTCACGACAGGCACCTAACATGCCATAATAAATACCAGATTGAATGCTCTCAATAGTAGAACGGCCTATTGTATTTTCAATTTTTATAATTTCTACAGCCGGTAATTTAGCGGTATTTTTTGACAATGCATCGACAGATAATCTCAATCCCGGCAAAATTGCACCACCTAAATATACTTTTTTTGTGTTAATTGCGCAAAAAGTGGTTGCTGTACCAAAATCAATAACGATAATATTTTGATTAGGATAGTATTGAGTCGCTGCAATTGCATTTGCAATTCGATCTGCCCCTACTTCAATAGGATTGCGGTACTTAATATTTAATCCTGTTTTAACACCAGCTTGTAATAAGAATGGATCTATAGAAAAATATTTAATGCAAGCAGCCCGCAATGAATAATCTAATTGTGGAACAACAGAACAAATACCAATTTTAGTAATTGCTTCTGGAGAACAATTATTCTCGCGCAAAACACTCTTTAAAAAGATACCTAATTCATCAGAAGTACTAACTTGGGAAGCATGACGGAAACGGAGTTTGATTTCCTCACCATCAAAAACACCCCCATATATATGAGAATTACCCACATCAATGCAAAGAATCATAATCTAATTACCGGATAAAAAAACAGGATAGTAAATTGTGCTTCTCTTATTATCAAGTCCAAATAACTATGCATCAACTGGAATAGAATACTTTAGTGCATAAAAAAGCCCTGCATAACACAGGGCATGAATAGACTGCATGTAATTAATATTAGTTGAATTTAATAGTATGGTTTAACAATTACTGTTGTACCCACGTCGGCAAAATCCTGATTTAACCATTTTGCAGCGCTGGGTAATAATCGAATGCAGCCATGACTTGCGTTATAGTTGGGTACTTCATATGCTGCATGAATTGAGTAACCCCCATGGAAATGCATACAATAAGGCATTCTTGCACCGCCATGCGTTTCAATGGGATAAAGGCTAGAAGTACAATTCTCGCCTTTTTTAGAATAAATTTTAAAGGTTCCGGTTACTGTATGGCATGGTTTTCCAACATCACCACAAAAATCCTGACCACCAGAGGCACTACCAGTCTTTACTCGATTACCCTCTCTATCATAAGCAGCCCAAGCGGTAGCTTTAGGATCAAAGATGAACACCTTATTTCCAGTAGCTACTCTCTTTTCAGGAAAATGACTAGATCCTTTGTGATCACGTTGCATACTTTTGGTGTAATGAGTGTAACCAGCATCATCGACTATAGGCACGCCTCCGTCTATAGAAGAACATGATGCAGCCAAAGCACAAATAGGAATTAAAAGTAAATATTTTTTCATTTTTTTCTCCCTCTTTTTTTTATGTATCGGGAGAATTCGAAATAGATTTAGGTTTTTTTATGCATTTTTTTTACTTTTTGATCTATTTATGACTATCTTGTTTATTTTATTTATTTTTTTCCGCTTCTTTTGGTAACATAAATGTGATAGCCAAAATTAGCTGTTTATCAGTACATTCAAAGCATCCCCCTCTAGGAGGCATTGCGTTTAAACCTTCATCAGTATGTAGAAAAAGAATATCCATACCTTGTTTTAAACGTAATTTCCAGTCTTCCTCCTCTCCTATTCTTGGCGCTCCAATAGAAATTAACGGTTTAGTTGCATGACAATTAACACAAAAATGAGTGTAAATTTGTTCGCCTTCATTTTTAGAACCATTGATGGACTGTAAAAATTTTTGTGGGTGATGGCTTGTTGCATTAAGATGAACATTGATAAGTAACAAAAAAACTGTAGCGAAAATAATTCGACAATTCATTATGCTCTAAGCTCCATAAAAGGTGTTTAATTTAGATTTGAAAAAAATTAAAAAATTTACTAAATATTTTTTCACAAATGCCGATATAGATTTTAATAATACATGCCTATAAAGTGAGAATTAAGGACAAATTTATGTGTGATCAAATCAGCGATGATGTAACACCTGTAGAGTCAGTCAATCTTTTGAATGCAAAAAAACCTAAAATCAGCAGGTTATTAACTGACAGTAACTCTTCATTTGATGATAGTATTAATAATAACATCTTCAATCAATTAGAAGCCATCAAAAAATCGTTGAAAGAGGTTTCTGAAATTGATGAAACGAGGGTTTTACATCTCAAAACAGAAATAGCTTTGGGTAATTACAAAGTTAATAGTGATAAAATTGCCATGAAGATGCTAAACAATATAGAAATGGCTTAATTTCTCAGCACCTCTTGCTATCTTGATGGAGTAACTCTTCTCTTTTCCATAACATTTTGCCTTCATTGAGACTAACTTGACTAATATGATGTGTTGAATTCTTACGATAAAATTTAGGCTATCAAATATTTTTAAGATCACCAGAATCCAGCTAGTATCTATTTGTCCTCAACCCATAAGGAAAAGCTTGAGGCATTCTAAGTAATTGTAATATAAAACATTTGAAACACGACCTGTTGCATCACTGAAATAGGTAACCCGAAATAATCTAATAAAGCCAAAATCAGTGGATTCGTTGCATCATAATTAAGGTAACCGGGTTTTTAAAAAATAAAAGAAAAAATTTGTTGTTGTGTCTGTGGGTATGTGGGCAAAAAGTTATCAAGTGTGGTCAAGCTGTGGGTAACGCGTTTTTTAGCGTTATCCATAGCTTGTCCATATATCCCGTTAGGGTGATGACTGGTCCGAAGGATTTGTCCACATATCCATAGACAAGAGCACTAGATCTTTTTTCTTGGGGTTTTATTCAATTGAACATAACTAAAGATACGTTTCAATTTTTTATCAATTATCCGTTTAAGTTCGAAAGGATTCAATGTTTGATGTACTTTTTTTAATGCATCTTTTTTTTCTTTTGAGATATCAGGGCAATCAAGTACACGTTGATACGGTGTTTTAGGTTTATCAAATTTTCTTTGATATTTAGAGTTTATTTTCACTTTCTCAATGCATTTCATCGTGGGTATAAAATGATTTTGGTATAAGCTCCATTCATTACGATACAGATCATTCATCATCGCTACGAGATACTCCTTGTCAAATCGATGATAGCCAAATAATTGCCTTACATGCGTCCAGTTTTTTTGTTCGACATGGGCGTTATCATTTTTTTTATAAGGTCTGGAGCGAGTGAATTGGATCGTTTTTTCCTTAGGTCTGTCTGCAAACTTTTGAATCAAGTGATAATTTAAAAACTCTGAACCGTTGTCGCAATCAAACCCTTTGATTTCAAAAGGTAATCTCGTCTAGGTCTCCAAATTCCTCTTCATAAAAGTGAAGCCACAAAACCACTTTCAAACGTTTACCGCAAATTTGATCTGATGCTAACCAGATGAGTTTTATGATTGGCAAATAAATTTCTGTTTCGTATGTCGGTTTCGCTCCTCGACGTTTAGGGGGTCTAACTTTCTTTTTGTTCAGCTTGCATATTAAATATTTGCGATTCATTCCAGTCAAATCGCATAGCTCATCCAGCAATAGACTTCTTTGCTTTATATTAGAGCGCCGATACTTGTGGTATATTCGCTGCCAATCGATTCGTTTTTCATAGGGTTTTGCCATCATCGTACTCCACAATTTCGGGTTACCTTAATTGTGATGCAACGAATGCTTTTTTAGTCTTGGTTAAATTTTAATCGGGTTACCTTTAATGTGATGCAACACGTGAAATACTTGTTGGTGAAAAAATGATTGACAGGACATGTCTTAAAAACTAAAATTTTGCCTGTTTTTGAAGCACCTTGATGATTTATATAATGTTGGGAGAACAATAAACTCCTTACTAATCAAGGTTTTGTTAAATATTTTTTAAATTAGAAACATCTAAATTAGAAACATCTATTAAGGAGTTTAAAATGTTCCACTCCAGTAAAAAGGAGACGCTTAAGGACGTCACACAAAATGGTAATGCACTTAAATTCGCATCCAAAAAATTACAAGCTGATAAAATTGTTGTGCTTGCTGCAGTGCAACAAAATGGTCTTTCACTGCGATTTGCCCAGGATGCATTAAAAGATGACGATACAATTGTTAATACGGCCATAGCACAAAATCCATCCTCACTTCAATACGCCTCTAAAAGGATCGTACTTGATGTTTTAAAAAAAAAGGGGCTTTGGCTGCAATACGTCGCCAATGAATTTAAAAATAACGATGAAATTGTTAATACAGCCATAGCACAAAATCTATCCTCACTTCAATACGCCTCTAAAAATATTGGACTTAGTGCTGTGCAAAAAAATCCTCGTTTATTACGATACGCCTCTGAAGAGGTTGTACTTACTGCCGTGCAACTAAATGGCCTTTTACTGGCATTTGTCTCCCTTAAATTAAAAGATAATGAGAAGTTGGTGCATGCTGCCGTACAACAAAATAGTCTTTCGCTGGAATTTGCTTCCGATACATTAAAAAATAACTCTACAATTGTTAGTGCAGCTATGGCCAAAAATCCTTTTTCACTTCAATACGTCTCTCAACAGATTGCATTTAATGCGGTGATACAAGATGCTAAGTTACTTATGTACATTTCTAATCAATTAAGAAATGATCAAGAATTTTTGCTTGGCTTAGTAAAGAGAAATGGAAACATACTTAAATATGTGCCCGAGAAATTTAAGGATAATAAAAAAATAGTGATGGCAGCACTTCAACAGAATCCATTAGCAATTGAACATGTTTCTGAAACTCTGAAAAATACGCCAGATATTCAAAATGCCTGTTTGAAACTACAATATAAAACATCAGAAAACGTTATTTTCTTCGCAGCGCATTCTAATAATGACCTGCTTACAACTCACACTAAATCTACTATCCCTATCCCTCCCCCTAGATCTAAACAGAACCATCAGATAACTACTCAACAGAACTCTTTACATACGGACTCTGAATCTCCAACGGATTCTATATCTTCAACGGAGATACAGAACCATCAGATAACTGCTCAACAGAACCCTTTACATACAGACCCTGTATCTCCAACAGAATCTGTACCTCAAACGGAACCAAAGAAACCTATATTGAAAACTATTCCAACACTTGATGAGGAGACAGCTACTAAACTGCATTACAAGTATTTTAGTTTGGATAATAGTCATAACAGGAAACATCATGCGTTTGAAGTATCAAATACTAATACCGATTTAAGAGGTGATGCATTAAAAACTAGTATTTTATTCAAAATTTGGAGAGATCTACAGGATATAACCAATCAGGATGAACTTGATTTTAAACTTAGAGGCATTAAACAGGACGAAGATTATAAAATTCTTAAATCTGGCCAAGGTATTACCACTCGTTTCTTTAAATTAGAAACTTCTTCTGTGAAAGCGGTTGAAGCAATTTTTGCTGAAAGAAAACAACAAATAGCTAAAGAAAATCCGTCATGCGTCCTTGGATCAAAATAATTTATCTAGGTGAACTTTGTTCGTGTAAGCTTTAGGTGAATAGGATGTCAAAATTTTGGTAAACGAAAACCACCTTGGAAGCATGTATTATTTTTCAAAGTGGTTTTCTTCAAAAAGGTTACATACGAATTTTTTTAGGGGGACTTGACCTATTTGTTATTCCAAGGAGAAACTTCACCAAAGTTCCTTATTCTTTTCAAGCAATTCACCAAAACCTAATGCACAGAATATAATTAACAGACTACCCGCTGTTGAATAACACAATATAGTATCCGAGAATGAACCAATACAAAAAGCCAGCAAAATACCAAGAATAAGCGATTTGTTTTCGTTGTTAAGCTTAAAAGCAGTCATGAATAAAGTAGCATAGAAAATAAGTAAAAATATAATTCCAATTATTCCTTGTTCTGCGAGGGTTAACCAATATTGACTATGGGGATCATTAAGCCTTTTATTCCATTCTGGAATTGGATGATCTTGAGAAAAACGATATTTAAAGCCACCTGTTCCTATACCTATAATGGGATGCTGTTTAAATAAAGAGTGTGCATAGTCATGAAACTGTACTCTAAAGCCCAACGAAGTATCTTTATGCTGATGTAAAGATTTAATGTCATTAACTAACAAAGCAGTTCTACTTTGCATTAATGGACTTAATGTATATATCAAACTAAGAGAACTACAAAATAACATGAATCCCATAAGTGCTTTTTTGAATGATAACTTTTGCACAATCAGTAACGACATTAAAAAACCATAAATTACATAGCCTGTTCTACCCGTATTAAGAAAAAAAATTTGATAACTACCGAAAACTACCATGAGTAAATAATAAGCACGTAACCACTTATTTATCTGAACATCAAAAAATAAAAATGCTGCAAAATATACCGCTAGAGCAATCATGAATCCAGTAGCAATGTGATTATGGAACACTTCACCACTATCCATCATATTACCGAATACTATCCATCCCTTTTGTTTTAATAAGGAAACAAGACAGGTAAGGAGCATGATCGCAAAATAACTATTAAAAACACTTCGTCTTGTTTTAGGATTAATAAACACAACAGCAAAAATAGGTAAATAAATTAATTTGGAATATTTATCAATCACCTGTAAACGCATCGAATAAGGTGCATCAGACCATAAACAGGCAATAATTAGGTAAACAAAAAAAATAACTGCAGTACGCCCCCATAGTGTATTAAAAGCTTCTAACAGCTGCTTTCTATAATAAGGGGTAAGTATGATTGCACCTATACTAAGTACTGACATAATAGACTTTAGACTAAAACTAAGAGGAACAGAAAATACATACAAGACAATAAAAAAAGGAGCTATCATAATACTTATTTCTTCTAAAGAATTCTTTTCTTGCTCTCGCGAATTAAATAAGGGGCCGTCTGCAGGAAGATCTTCTCTATTTTTTGCCCACAAGGTCGAAGTTATTTCTGAAAAAATACGTCTCACACTAAATCCTCTGTAATTTTCGGTAAATTAGGTAGTTGGTCAATATTTATATCTTGATACAGTTGTTTAACATTTCGATAAAAAGTACCTTGCGCATTATATACTGCGAACAAAAAACCTAATTTACCGTCTAAAAAACCATATTGAACGATGTAGCATCTAAAAAACATCCATGAGGTGCTTGCCAAAATTTTTAAAAAACTAGGTCTTTTTCTCTTTAAAATGTATGTCTTGGCGCTGTACGATGAATATTTATTCATTTTATACAACATGTGGCTTACATCTTTAAATGAATGATGCATGATGGAATTTTTAAGCTTTCCAATTCTTGCGTCTTTAGGAAGAATGATTTTTTCATGCACAATATCCGTACTAAAATAGGCATTTTCACGTTTAAATAAGCGTGCATGTCGTTTAGGACTGCAGGAGTATTTTAGCGATTGATTATAGAAGTTCATACGTATTGTGATTCGATAAGCATCTGCAGAATCTGAGGTAATCGCCTCGAGTAGTTCCTGCTGTAACTTCTCACTTATAGTCTCATCTGCGTCAAGATTTAATACCCAATCGCTTGTAGCCTTAGATAAGGCTCTTTGTTTTTGTGGCCCATAACCTGGCCAGTCAGTCGAAAAAACATGCTCTGTGAACTCTTTTGCTATAGTAACAGTATTATCACTACTACCTGAATCCAGCACTATTATTTCATCAGCAAATTGTACTGATTCAAGACATCTTTTAATAGTTTGTTCTTCATTTTTAGCAATTATTATTACAGTCAAACCCATTTAAACAACACCTTCTCTATGATCATGACTATCAAAGTGTAATTTACCATCTTTAACTTTTAAAGTGACATGACCACCATGCATTAATTTACCAAATAAAAGCTCATCAGCAAGTGGTTTTTTCACATTTTCCTGAATTAATCTAGCCATCGGTCGTGCACCCATTACTTTGTCATAACCATGTTCTATTAGCCATTCACGAGCCATTTTATCTACGTTAAAACTAACGCCTTTATGGCTCAATTGTTCGTCCAGCTCCATAATGAATTTATCAACTACTAAACCTATAGTAAGTGAATCCAATGAAGCAAAATTAATAATGGCATCTAATCTGTTTCTAAATTCTGGAGTGAATTGTTTTTTAATAACTTCCAGACCATCATTACTATTATCTTGATTTGAGAAACCAATAGAGTGCCGCACGAGTTCTGTTGCCCCTGCATTCGAAGTCATGACTAAAATGATGTGTCTGAAATCTGCTTGACGACCATTCGTATCTGTTAACGTACCATGATCCATAATCTGTAATAATAAGTTAAAAACGTCTGGATGTGCTTTTTCTATCTCATCGAGCAGCAACACTGCATGTGGATTTTTAGTGATCGCCTCTGTAAGTAGTCCCCCCTGGTCATAACCAACATATCCTGGAGGTGCACCAATTAAACGAGAAACGGTGTGTTTTTCCATGTACTCAGACATATCAAAACGGAGCAACTCAATGCCTAAAACATTAGCCAACTGTCTGGTTACCTCTGTTTTTCCAACACCAGTGGGACCAGCAAATAAGAAACAACCTACTGGTTTTTGTGGTTCTCTAAGACCTGAGCGCCCTAATTTAATCGCAGAAGCTAAAGCAGTAATTGCTTGATCCTGCCCATAAACCAGGAGTTTCAAATCACGTTCTAAATTACGTAAAGTATCTTTATCTCGTGCAGAAACTTTCTTAATAGGGATTCGTGCAATTTTGGCAACCACACTTTCAATTTCATTCACGCTGATAATTTTTTTGCGTTTACTTGCAGTTAATAAGTTTTGATAAGCCCCAGCTTCATCAACCACATCAATTGCCTTATCAGGCAAAAACCGGTCATTAATGTATTTAGCAGACAATTCAGCTGCTGCCTTCAGTGCAGGAATAGTGAATTTAACGCCATGATGCTCTTCCAATCGACCTTTTAATCCTTTTAAGATTTCAAAGGTTTCGTCAACTGAAGGCTCAAGAATATCAATTTTTTGAAAACGTCTAGCCAATGCTCTATCTTTCTCAAAAATACCGCGATACTCTTGATAAGTTGTTGAACCAATACATTTTAACTCGCCGTTTGCCAATAGAGGTTTGATTAGATTAGAGGCATCCATAACGCCACCAGAAGCTGCTCCCGCACCAATGATGGTATGAATTTCGTCAATAAATAAAACCGCGCCCTCTTGATGTCCTAATTGTTTTAGAACTGCTTTTAAACGTTTTTCAAAATCCCCGCGATATTTAGTTCCGGCAAGTAAAGCACCTAAATCGAGCGAATACACGACGCAGTCACGAATGGCTTCTGGTACTTCGCCATCAACAATGAGTCGCGCTAATCCTTCAGCTATGGCTGTTTTACCCACTCCTGCCTCACCCACAAGTAATGGATTATTTTTTCTACGGCGACATAATACCTGTATAGTACGTAGAACCTCTTCATGACGACCAATTAAAGGATCAATTTTTCCTTGTTTTGCTCGTTTATTAAGGTTTGTACAATAGCTTTCTAAGGGAGACTCATTACCTTCTGAAGCCCCCATATCTTCGTCAATAGATGTATTCATATTTTCATGAAGGTCATTATTTTGATATTTGGAAACCCCATGAGAAATATAATTAATTATATCTAAACGTGTGATATTTTCACGACGCAGGAAATACACAGCTTGACTTTCTTGTTCGCTAAAAATTGCAGCAAGTACATTGGCGCCGGTCACTTCGGTTTTTCCTGCAGATTGCACATGAAATACTGCTCGTTGTAATACTCGTTGAAAACCAAGTGTTGGTTGAGTTTCTCTATTTAATTCTTCTTCGGGAATTTTTGGCGTAGTTTCATCAATGAATTCAATTAAATCGCGCCGCAGGGCTTCAATGTTAGCGTCGCACGCTTGTAATACGTTACCGGCCGCTGGATTATCAAGCAACGACAATAATAAATGCTCAACAGTCATAAATTCATGACGTTTTTCTTTTGCCTCCTTGAAAGCTAGATTCAAGGTGAATTCAAGTTCTTTATTTAACATTGTCGTTGCTCCTCTTCAGCGCACAACAAATTATTCCGGTTCCATGCTGGATAGCAATGGGTGCTGATTTATTCTGGCATATTCATTCACCAGGGCTACTTTCGTTTCTGCTATATCTCGTGTAAATACACCACACACGCCTTTTCCTTGAATATGAACCTGTAACATCACCTGAATGGCAGTTTCTTCATTAAGATAAAAAAAGTGCTTTAGCACATCCACTACAAAATCCATCGGTGTATAATCATCGTTGAGCAACACTACTCTATATTTTCTAGGCAGTTTATTCTCTGTGCGCATTTCTGGCTCAGAGACTTTACTTCTTACAATTTCCTCGATATTTTGCCCGCTCATAACATACAACCTCTTACTATTTTTATAGACTCCCTACACGCATTTGGCCAGTAAAATCAGCTAATTTTAGTGAAAAAATTGGTCTTTGAAATAATCAAAAACATATTGATTAGATCACACCCATGAAAATCAATGTTGTCAAATAAGTTGGTTTTATTAGCTTCAGGTATTATGCAGTTGAGTTGTATCACTAATAGGTGTCCTGTTAATGCTAAAAACCCTCTCGTCCATTTCTGGAGAAAGGAAAGGGAATAACTCTCGATCTTCTTTGCCTTAGAGGTTTCCCTTCTTCAGCGAAAAAGGGATCTTTCTTAGGCTCCGTGGTAATTACATGTGTTTAATTATTTCATCAGCAAATCCGGAACTACTTACCAAAGTTGCTCCATTCATACCGCGTTCAAAATCATAAGTCACTGTTTTTGCTTCAATTGCACCTTCCATTCCTTTGATAATGAGGTCGGCAGCTTCATACCAACCCATATGGCGCAACATCATTTCCGCAGAAAGAATAATGGAACCTGGATTTACTTTATTTTTACCTGCATATTTTGGTGCTGTTCCATGCGTTGCTTCAAATACAGCAACCTCAGCACCAAGGTTAGCTCCCGGAGCAATACCAATCCCCCCTACCTGAGCAGCTAAAGCATCAGAAATATAGTCCCCATTTAAATTTAAGGTAGCAATAACACTGTAATCTTCTGGTCTTAATAAAATTTGTTGTAAGAATGCATCAGCAATTACATCATTAATAATAATTTGTTTGCCAGTTTTTGGATTATTGAACTCCATCCAAGGACCACCCTGATACTCTTTAGCACCAAAAAAATCTCGTGCTACTTGATAACCCCAATCTTTGAAAGCCCCTTCAGTAAACTTCATAATATTACCTTTATGAACTAAAGTTACTGTTTGGCGATCGTTATCAATAGCGTATTGAATTGCTGCTTTTACCAAACGAGTTGTTCCCTCTTTAGAAACAGGCTTAATACCAATACCACAATGATCTGGAAAACGAATCTTTTTAACACCCATTTCGCTTCTTAAAAATTCGATTACTTTTTTTGCTTCAGGTGTATCTGCCTGCCACTCAATACCCGCATAAATATCTTCAGAATTTTCTCTGAAAATAACCATGTCCGTTTTCCATGGTTCTTTAACTGGGCTTGGGACACCTGTGAAATAACGAATAGGTCGCATGCATGTATATAAATCCATTTCCTGACGAATTGTTACATTCAATGACCGAATGCCCCCACCAACCGGCGTAGTTAAAGGGCCTTTAATAGAAACAACATATTTTTTTATTGCATCTAAAGTTTCCTTAGGTAACCATTGATCGCCACCGTAGACTTTAGTCGCTTTTTCACCGGCGTATACTTCCATCCAAGAAATCTTTTTCTGATTGCCATAGGCTTTTTTTACTGCAGCATCAACAACTTTAATCATCGGAGGTGTTATATCAATACCAATACCATCGCCTTCAATAAAAGGAATAATTGGATTATTAGGTACACGAAGAGATTGATCAGCAGCAACAGTAATAGCTTCACCATGTGAAGGCACTTTAATTTTATCGTAAGGCATTGACAACTCCGTAAATTTTAGAGATGTAAATAATAACACGCGACAACTTGGAATCCCAAGTCCAATTAGGTGAATTTGTGGGAATAATTTATAGATTAAGTATTTTGGGTTAAAAACTTCGTTTAAGATTTCCCTTTATTGCCATTTGATCAGGAGTTTTTAAAAAAATATTCAAGCATGCTGCAGCATTTTTACTTGTTCAATAAACTGATCATAACCTGCTTCTACGTTAATGTACTTATTTTTTGCCAAATAAATGGATAAAGAACCATCATCTGTAGCTGTATTTTTTTGCAAAACACCGTTATAGCCCTGACTTTTTAAACGAAGAAAATCACTACTTCTAGTAACCACATAAAAATTTCGATAATAATTTTGTGGCAACATACAAATTGCTTGCGCATCATGTTCAAGAGTCTTCCCTGGTAAATAATCTTTCAGTGAATAAGATGAATTATTATGTACCGCAATGACTTTACCTTCAGGCAAAAGCTGTTTGATTTTATCAGCTAATTTTTTTACTTCATGATGTGCTTCTGGGGTATAT
>NZ_JBAQZB010000161.1:0-15440 GCF_049790535.1 Legionella sp. | reverse complement strand
TGCTAATAGCATTTCGACTCCTTTCATAACTTGGCGGTTTAAAAAAGAGAGAAATCTATCAAGCACCATCTTTTTATTCAATATTTTTTCAAGTAATTATAATTTTCTTATCCATAACTGGCGTTATTTACTAAAATGGAAGCTTACTTTTAATGTATGTTTATTTGTGTGAGCATCATTCAGAATACATGTTTAATCGTTTATAATCTATGAATTATAAAATGAAACAACCAAACTTTTAAAGACGGAAATAATACTATGGCTTGGATCTTGTTGTTTTTTGCTGGCATATTTGAAGTAATATGGGCCTTTTTTATGAAACAGTCTGACGGATTTACTCTGCTTATCCCTTCTATCATTACACTTCTAGGAATGGTTGCTAGTGTTGTACTCTTAGCTATATCGATGAAAAGTCTTCCTTTGGGAACAGCATATACGGTTTGGACAGGTATCGGTGCTATCGGCGCGTTCATAGTGGGTCTTCTTATTTTAGGAGAACCAGCAAACACCATGCGACTAATCGCTGCTGGCTTGATTGTTATTGGTCTGTTAATGATGAAATTGGCTTCTTAATGACAAATATGGGCTTACGTTACTAAGGGATTATTATATTGTTTTAAGTAACTGTCTGCTAAGTGGTAAGAAGCAAAGTCGGTTATATGTCCTGAGTCACGAAATACAGGTATACCATTAATATCTGCTGTGCATCGACTGTTTGGACATTGCACCTTTTGGAGGTCAATAATTATTAATTGAGTGTATTTATTTTTCATATGTAAAAACAAATCATCCTGCCATTCCGATTTATTAGACTTCATATCGAAATTACATTCGTCAGGATTATATTTTCTTCGTTGTTTTATATGACTTAAAAAACAATTATAAGAATCACTTGCTACAATTGATTTGATTAAAACTGGTTTAGCTCCTGAAGCAATAATAATTTGCAACGCGTTATTTAAAGCTTTTTCAATTCGTTGTTGTGCCTTATCAATAGGCTCATTATTAATTAATTTATAAAAATAACCATCCCAGTTCTGCCCTAAGATCACAAAATCATAATGATTGGTCTTGATCATACTATAATAACGTTCAGTTTGTTCATGGCATGCTGTATAAATGCGGTTATTCCAATCATATTGTTGGATCCCTGGTAAAGAAAGACAAGCAGCGGTTGAATGAGCAAGAACGGATAAATTAGCTTTGTGAGCGAGCGTATCCATAAATCCCCATAAATGATTCGCATGAGAATCACCAAACATAAAACCCGTTTTACTCGTTGAATTTTTAGTTCCAAGAACACAATTAGCATTTATTTCAATATTTTTTTCCTGCAAGCACAATGACCTTAAAGGATTAACGTAGTGTTTTAATTGGGCATCAATCTTATTATTTTCCTCAAAACGTTGAGGAAATCCTTCATTTTTTTTAACTACATAATCACTAATGTGAAGTACTAAAACAGGTAAAAGGAATAAATACGTCAGACTATATCTGAATTTAATCTTATTAAATTTTTGTGTCGGTTTTTCAATGAATCGCCAAGAGAAAAAAGCCATAATAAAGATTAAACTAAATGCTAATAATAAAACTAACGTTGTTTCTTCAATTTTTGAATAACGAATAAATACAAATACCGGCCAATGCCAAATATATAAAGAATAAGAAAGTAATCCTATGAATACCAAAGGTTTCACAGAAAGCAATTGAGTTAGAATGGATTTAGAATTGTTTTTTCCTGCAGCAATTAGTATCCCTGTTGCGGCGCACAAAATAAAAGTATACCCATTGGGGAATCCTCGGTTAATGTTGCTGCTCATTGCCATGTAAAATAAGCATAAAAGAGCAGCTATATTTATCAATTCTAAAAAATATTTTTTAAAGGAAAAACGATTAGAGTCAAATACAATACAAGAACCGATTAAAAATTCAAAAATGCGACTTGATAAATGGTAATAATTTGTTGCAGGATTTTTTGAAGAAAAAAATAAGGTTATTGCAAAAAAAAGAATCGTAAGTAAATAGATGATCTTAGCACTATGATCTTTACTAAAGATACGATGAAGAAAATAAATTACAATAGGAAAAATCAGATAACATTGCCATTCGATGGATAATGACCAAGTATGTAATAAAGGTAATTCGGTATGGGTTGGTGAAAAATAGTCTTTTGTAATTCTTTCAAAAAAAGTATTTGAAATAAAAAGAGAAGTTTTGCGAGCACTCTTGAAATATTGAAGCAAATCTTCCGGTAAATAGAAAAATAAAGTTAGAAAAATAGTGCTGAATATCAAACAAAGAAATACTGGCTGTAAACGCCATAATCTTCGACTATAAAATTCCATAAAAGAAAAATGATTATTTTGCAAGGAATCATAAATAATACGGGTAATCAAAAATCCAGAAATAACAAAGAATACATCAACACCGATAAAACCTGAGGGAAATAATTTTAGACCACTATGAAAAAATAAAACAAACAGAATAGCAATAGCCCTTAAACCATCAATATCCGGGCGATAATTCATCTTCAATATACCCTTTATCAAATGTACATGTTATAACATAACTTTGACAATTCTAAAGCCCATTTTATAAGATTTCAAAAATAGTAACGATCAATTTCTGAAATCAATTAAATAATTCGATAAACATCCCATTGAGCTATAGGGCCAGACTGTAATTTTTGCTTGAGCAGTAGCAAATCAGCGATATGCCACCCCACTCCAGGCAATCAAGCATCATAGGTGCCATATACCTTACATCTAATGCCCAGAGCATATTCAAAGGCAGTAATGTTTTTGAATGTCCGGCCAGAATAATCAGTCACCGTGCCATTGCAAGAACAACTCAAGATACACATCAACATTTTTTGTGTATTATCTTGATCCCTGCGGCCACAAACTAAAGCAGTTGCTGTAGTTTTTTTCTATTAAGGACTAGTGATGCTCATGATAGGTTGGCTAGGTCTATAGGAGTCAACTGAAATGCAAAAATTAACGATGGATTTATATTTAAAAACATGCTCTTAATCACTATCATCGTGATAATAGGACATAGAGGTTAAAAGATGCATCGTCATCTTAGTTTTACGAAAATGTAGGGTTTTATGGTGTATAATGGTACTCTGGCTAGTCGAAAGGAGTTTTGATTAAGGGAGCGTTATGAAGTGTCAAATTCATTTTAGTAAAATAGTTCTTATTATTTTAGTTTCTGTGACTTTAATTACAACTGCGTTTTTTTTCCAAAAATACTCAATAGAAATCATTAATTGGGTTAATCAGCTTGGTTGGTTCACCCCCATTCTTTTTTTAGTTATTTATTGTTTAGCAACAATAATGTTCTTACCCACAATGGTAATCACTTTAGCTGGAGGTGCTATTTTTGGCCCGCTCTTTGGCACCGTACTCAATTTATTGGGTGCAACCTTGGGTGCAGCCTGTTCTTTTCTGATTACGCGTCATTTGATTTCTGATTGGTTTTCTCGTAAAAAAGAAGCAAAAATCAGTAAGCTAATTAATGAAGTGGATCAAAAGGGGTGGATGTTTGGTGCCTTACTGCGATTATTTCCTATCATTCCGTTTAACATCGTTAATTATGGTTTAGGTGTAACTGGAATTAGATTCCGCACATACCTCCTCACTACCTTGATATTCCTTATTCCGCCTGAAATTATTTATACTTATTTTGGCTATGCAGGTATGGATATCTTATTAACACAAGACTCTTTTTATCGAAATAGTGGTATAATTATCGCTGGAGTAGTCTTAATTATTCTTTGCTTATTTAAATTCAAATTAATAAGTATCGAGCAATTTCAATTTAAACGCTCAAAAAAATTTAGATATTATTAGGACACATAGGCAGGTTACAAATCGTTAACATGCCCTAATAAAATTCACTGATGTTACTTGTGTTAGGAATGATAATTAACGTTTAATAGTCCCCAAAATCATCCAATTCATCGCGCAAACGTTTTTCATCTAACATATTTTCCAACCGTCTGCGTGCATCTAAATCACGACAATTGGTCTCACCAATGTTAGAACCATCATGTATTTCGTCCTCTACATTGTCAAAATCATCAATTTCAACATCAGTACCTTCCTCATCCTCTTCAAACAAATCACTCATATATCGTTCTCTCAATGATTTATTAACTTAAAAACCACAATCAAATAATACCAAAACGGCTATATACCTTATTTCTTTTTTCTTGCCTAGTGCTTCATTCATTTTAATTATTCGTATTTGTAATTTTAAATAAAAATATTTGTTCCATTACAACTCAACCCATCCAAAAGAGTTACAAAAATTTTTCTACACTGTTACTACTTGCACTTTAAGAATAAAAAAATGATAATAAACAATACTAATTGACATGTATGAATATGGTGGATCAAGTAAAAAAAGCATTAAGAGATACCATGAAACAAATACGTTCCAAAATATCTCTTTCATATCGTTTAACAGCATCTAATCAAATTTGTACTCGAATACGTTCATTAGAACAGTATCGTCATGCCAAGCGTATTGCCCTTTACTTTGCCATTAACGGAGAAATTGATTTAACAAGTATCTGGAATAGTGCCCCATTACATGGGAAATTCTGTTATTTTCCTGCAATAAATGAGGAACATTTAACTCTGTCTTTTCTACCAGCGACGCCGGCAACTTCTTTTAAAAAAAATCGCTATGGCATTCCGGAACCGGATGTGAGTCATGATTTAGCCCTACCTGCTGAAGAATTGGATTTGATTTTAATGCCTTTAGTAGCTTTTGATGTACGTTGTACTCGTTTGGGCATGGGCGCAGGCTACTATGACAGGACATTTAAAGATAAGACCAATTGTACTCTGTTAGGTGTAGGTTATCAGTTTCAACGTGTGGATTATATTCAACCGTACCCTTGGGATATTCCCCTTACTGCCGTGATTACCCAACGAGCAATTTATTGGCACAATCCTTAAGAGCTCTAAGTTAAAGCATCTGCGTCAATTTCACCAGTCCGTATTCGCACTACATGTTGTAAATCATAAACAAAAATCTTACCGTCACCAATTTTTCCGGTATATGCTGATTTACAAAGAGCTTCTATTGCCAACTCCACCATATCATCCGGCAAAGCGAGTTCTATCTTAATTTTTGGAAGAAAATCAACCACATATTCAGCACCTCGATATAATTCAGTATGACCTTTTTGTCGTCCAAAACCACGTGTTTCAGAAATAGTGATCCCAGGTACATTAATATCCATTAATGCTTCATGAACATCATCCAACTTAAAAGGTTTAATAATTGCTGTAATCATTTTCATAATGTATTCCGCTGTGATTAGACTTTTGTTAGACTCTTTGCAAAAATAAAAATGGAGTGATCATGTTCGACCCCAAGCAATTTGATGATTTGGCAAAAAAGCTTTTTACTGCACTTCCGTCCAGTTTACAAAATATTGAAAAAGACATCCAACAAAAATTTAAAGAAGTATTGCAATCTTCATTTACTCATATGGATCTTGTGACACGCGAAGAATTTGATGTACAAAGCAAAGTATTAGCACGCACCCGTGAAAAATTGGAATCCCTTCAGAAACAAGTGGATGAATTGATGTGTGAGCAAGATAAAAAGAAAAAATAATCAGAACGATAAGTTAGCTCATAAGGCCAAACTACAAAGCAGTGTAATGAGTCGATATTAGGAAATTTTATCGCCAAGTAGAGTCCAATTTAATTATAAGGAATAAGCCCCTAATGAATTTAGCGTTTACAAAAACACGCAGTACCATTGGCATATTAGCGCAACCCGTATCAGTAGAAGTCCATTTATCAAACGGTTTACCAAGCTTTACCATTGTAGGTCTTGCTGAAACTGCAGTAAAAGAAAGTAAAGACCGCGTGCGCTCTGCCATTATCAACAGTCAATTTGAATTTCCTTGTCGTAAAATTACTGTGAATTTAGGACCGGCCGATTTACCCAAAACAGGTAGTGGTTTTGACTTACCCATTGCTTTAGGAATTCTTGCTGCTTCTCATCAACTTCCCCAACAAAACCTTAATGAACATGAATTCATTGGTGAATTGGCTTTAAGCGGTGAACTTAGAGGCGTTTCTGCTATTATTCCTGCTGTTTTAGCAGTCCATAAAGACAAAAACATACTCATTATTGCCGCTGCCAATGCAGCAGAAGCATCATTAACTGGGCATCAAGGAGTTTATACTGCTAACAATTTGCGTGAAATTTGCAGTTATATTAGTCAAGGTACTCCTTTACAGTCTCTACCACCCCAACCATATCAGGATACAAAGCAATATGAGCTGGATTGGTCCGATATTAAAGGGCAATTTCATGCCAAAAAAGCTATGGAAATTGCGGCATGTGGTGGGCACAGCATTTTACTCAGCGGAGTCCCAGGTAGTGGAAAAACTATGCTAGCCAAACGTTTTAACACATTATTACCACAATTATCAGAAACTCAAGCGCTTGAATGCGCAGCCATCAATTCCATTCGTGGCAAATTACCTGATTTCAAAGAATGGCGCTCACCACCCTTTCGTGCTCCCCATCATACCGCTTCACCAATCTCTTTGGTTGGTGGTGGCAACCCCCCCAAACCTGGAGAAATTTCTTTAGCACATCATGGGGTATTGTTTTTGGATGAATTGCCTGAATTTAACAGACAGGTTCTTGAAACATTAAGACAACCACTAGAATCAGGGACTATATGCATTTCCAGAGCAGCGGCACAAACCGAATTTCCAGCTCAATTCCAATTACTGGCAGCGATGAATCCCTGTCCTTGCGGTCAATGGGGTAATCCCCAGGCAAACTGTGTATGCAGTCCTGATCGAATTAATCGCTATCTTAGCAAACTCTCCGCTCCCTTATTAGATCGTATTGATATGCATGTTCGTGTTCAAGCATTAAGCCAGGAAGAATTATTAAAACCGAACACAAAATCAAAGAAACAAAGTGAGATAATCCGAGAAAAAGTAATTCAAGGACGTGCGATACAATTAGCAAGGCAAAATTGTATTAATACAAATTTAAGTGCCAAAGCTTGTGAAGAGGTTTGTGCTTTAGGTACCAAAGAGCATCATCTTTTAAGCCAGGCGGTGACTCAATTAAAGTTATCAGCTCGAGGTTATCATCGTTTGCTTAAAGTAGCTCGGACTATTGCAGATATGGATGCCAGCATTCCAGTTACTTTAAAGCACCTGCAGCAAGCCTTGTCATTTAAACATAATTTACAGACGCCTCGATAATTTTACCTGCATCCTAAGGTAGATTTACAGATCCTGGACTAACGCATCAAAAATTGCCATTCGTGCAAAAACGCCATTACTAACTTGTTGTAAAATAAAAGAATGAGGGCCATCAGCAACCTCATCATCAATCTCTATCCCTCGATTCATGGGTCCAGGATGCATTACCATCACATCAGGTTGAGCATAAGCTAAGCTCTTCTGTGTTAAAGCAAAATCATTGCGATAAGAGTCCAAATCCAGATGCTCTGAGGTCAATAAACGCTCACGTTGTACCCTTAAGCAGATGATCACATCCGCATTCGCTAAACCATCACGCAAATCCTTACTTACTCGACCATAATGTATGGTTTGTGGTTGCCAAAGCTCTGGGGCAATTAAAACCAATTCCCTTACACCCAATTTGCTGCACATGCATTGAAATGAATTTGCAACTCGTGAATGACGAATATCGCCCACAATAACTATTTTTAACCGCTCCAAATATGGTTTTTGCTCAAGAATCGTCATGAGGTCGAGCAATGCCTGGCTCGGATGCGCATGCGTACCATCACCTGCATTGATTAAATGCACCGCGTCTCCTAATTTATCAGCCAGATTTTGTGGTAATCCATTATACTGATGACGAAGCACAAAATACTTAATCCCCATTGCAGCCAAGGTCTTAATCGTATCTTCAATTACTTCACCCTTTGTCTCTGAAGAGTTAGGTAAGTCTAAATTTATCACCGGCATAGACAAATGATTAGCAGCCAACTCAAAACTTACTCGGGTTCGTGTACTGTTTTCATAAAATAAATGAGCAACAGTGTGCTGAGGGTAAATTGGGTAATTAGTTTGTTGTTTAAAAGAAAAAGCTCGCTCTAGTAACGATTCAATCTGTTGGCGCGATAATCGACTAATTTCTAAAAAATGATTCATACAATCTCGTTTAATCTAATTTAGGATGTTGCAACCACTGCTCAAGTATAACACAGGCGGCTATGCTATCTACTTCCGTTTCTTTAATTTTTTTATAACCTCCTTGAGCAAAAAGCTGTCCCCTAGCCTCTACTGTAGAAAGTCGCTCGTCCGTTAAATGAACAGACAAAGCAAAGCGTTTTCTTAATTCTTTGGCAAAACGGCGTGCAGCAGAAGTTGTGTATAATTCACTACCATCAATACGCGTAGGAATACCTACGATTAACGCTTGAGGAGCCCATTGAGCGATTACTTTGCCAATAACATTCCAATCAGGAACACCGGTTTGCGCAGCAATGGTTGCTAAAGGAGAAGCACTGCAAGTTAGCCGTTGGCCTACAGCAACCCCAATGCGCTTGTAACCAAAATCAAAACTTAGATAAACTCCGTCAGGCATGACCGATATTTTCGCTTAATTGATTCATTTTGATACCTAAAGTAGTGCCCGCATAATCCCAACGTTCTTCAAAGGGAACTTCATAAAGAATTTCGGAGCGATAAGGACAAACTAACCATGTATTATCCCTAATTTCTTTTTCCAATTGACTACTTACCCAGCCACTAAAACCCAAAGCAACCAATACATCTTTTGGCCCTTTGTTTGCAGCCATAGCACGAATAATATCATTTGAAGTAGTTACCGTCACGTCATCTTGCAAAAACAAACTAGACTGCCACTTGCCTAACTGCTTATGAACTACAAATCCTCTTTCTGGCTGCACAGGCCCCCCAAACATTAACGGAAAATGGTTCTGCTCAGGACGAATCGGCTCAATCCCTAATTGCTCAAATACCAATGATAAAGAAAATTGCATTGGAAGATTAATAATTAAACCAACAGAACCCTCTTTACGATGTTCACAAAGATAAATCACCGTTTTTTCAAAATTAGGATCGTGTAATGAAGGCATCGCGATCAACAAATGATTTGCTAAGGAATTTATTGTGGTCATGTTGCCTCCTGAAAGGATAGTTTCAAGTTAAGTATACATTATAAACACAATGTGCACTTGTAAATTACCATCTATTGGATTTTGTACTGCTATTTACAGAACTTTGACCACTTCTAATAGAAACTTTTGACATACATTGCTAACCGTTGAACAAAGATCTTACTTAAGTAATATATTACTAGGTTGATTAGCAAGTTATTGATCATAAAAATAATTTAGCCTAAAAACATTATGAAAGTCATGTCCTACGTTTAAAATAAACTTACCCTAATAGTAAATATAAGGAATCAATAGTTTTGTTCCTATAAAAGTTTGGGTATACTTTAAAAAATTTTTTCACCGAGACCATTATGGGTAGCATATTTAATATGTTTGGTCCTTCACCGATAAGGCCGATAGAACAGCACATGCACAAAGTGCACCAATGTGTCAGGCAGCTCTACCCGTTTTTTGAAGCAGTATTAAAAAAAGATTGGCAAACTGCCAGTAATATTAAAGACAGGATAATTTCTCTGGAAAAAGAAGCCGATCTGATCAAACGCGATCTGCGTCTTCATTTACCGACCGGACTTTTCTTGCCCGTATCACGGACTGACTTACTTGAGTTGCTTAGTGCCCAAGATCGTATTGCAAATAAAGCAGAAGACATTACCAGTTTAATTATTAGCAGAAAAATGATAATTCCTGAGATACTCACGCCTCTCTTTATGCCTTTTTTGCATAATTGCCTTGATGCCTCCAGGCAAGCATGTAATGCAATTAATGAATTAGATGAATTGTTGGAAACCGGATTCAGAGGTTCTGAGGTTAAGATTGTTGAAGAAATGATCTTGACGCTTTATGAAATTGAACATAAAAGTGACGAATTACTGGCAGAATTGAGATGTCGTATTTTCGAAATCGAAAAAGATTTATCTGCAATAGATATAGTCTTTCTTTATAAGTTGGTCCAGTGGATCGATGATTTGGCCGATTATGCCCAAACGGTGGGTAGTCGACTACAAATTCTAATTGCTCGGTAGTAAAACACTTATGGATTATTCAATTGCTTATCTCTCTATTGCTGTCATTCTTTGTTTTTTAATGACTTGGGGAGTTGGTGCTAATGATTTGGCCAACGTCATGAGTACTACCATGGGTTCAAAAGCAGTAACCGTCAGGCAAGCGATGCTTATTGCGATTGTTTTTGAATTCGCTGGTGCATTTTTAGGAGGAAATGGTGTTACTGAAACCATGCGGGATGGGATCATTAACACCAGCCAATTATCTGGACAACCTTTAATTTTAGTAGAGGGTATGTTAGGAGTTCTTTTAGCCTGCACAATATGGATGAACCTTGCCAGTTATATTGGTGTCCCAGTATCCATTACCAATGCCTTAGTAGGCTCAATGGTTGGTTTTGGAGCAACTGTACTCGGTCCTGATGCCATTCATTGGAACCAGGTTAGCCGTATTGCCATTAGCTGGATTACCTCGCCAATGATTTCAGGGATTACTGCTTATGCATTATTTATCAGTATCCAACAAACCATTTTCGTAAAAAGTAATCCTTTAGCCAAAGCCAAACTGTACATACCTATTTATCTCTTTTTAATTGGCTCCATTTTGTCGTTCATTACTGTATTCAAAGGATTAAATCATTTTGATATTCACCTCAATTTCAAACAAAATTTGGCTGTAACCTTAGCAACTAGCATTATGATTACAGTGCTCGGAATGATATTTATCAGAACTATTCCAGAGCCTATACGAATGAGACGACGAGCTCGTTTCATTCAGGTGGAAAAGTATTTTGCAGTGCTCATGGCAATGACTGCTTGTGCAATGACTTTTGCTCATGGTTCCAATGACGTTGCTTTGGCTGTTGGGCCGTTAACTATTATTCATAGTTTGGTAATGCATTCTCATCAAGTCTTTAATGCCAATAACTACCCGTCATGGATTATTTTATTGGGTTGTGTTGGCGTAGTAACCGGTTTATTAATGTATGGAAGAAAGGTAATTGAAACCGTAGGAAGTGCAATTACTGCGCTAACACCTAGCCGTGCTTTTGCAGCAACTCTTTCTGCTGCAACAACTGTTGTAGTAGCAACCAGTACAGGTATTCCCGTCTCAGCGACACAAACATTAGTAGGGGCCGTGCTTGGAGTTGGTTTGGCACGAGGTATTGGTGCATTAAATCTTATTGTGATCCGCAATATTTTCATGTCTTGGATACTGACCTTACCTGCAGCATCTATTTTGACAATACTATCGTATAAAGCGTTGCATTGGCTTTTAGGATAAATTATTAGAAATCCTTCCAGATTTCATCATTTTTATCTTTATAATCTTTATCATCACGTATCTTCGCAAGATGCGCATGTTTAATAATTTCTTTTATTTGTGATTCTGATTTACCATGTGTCGCGTCAAATTCAAATAAAAATTTATCATAAGGACTTACATAGGCTTTATCTATATCATTTGTATTCATAATTAATCCAAAAAATGCACATTCTTAAAACAGGTATTTTATAACTTTTTCATCTAAGTTACCATTGGCTCTTTATTAAAAAACAGGGTTAGGATATGAGTTTAAAAAAAGCAGAATTACATGTTCATTTAGAAGGTACAATTACCCCCGAGTTGGGCAAAAAACTAGCAAAACGAAATAAATTAACTTTTCCTCAGGGGTTGGTTGCTCCTGATGGAACAAGTTATTTGTCTAAAGATTTTTTAGATTTTCTAAAAGCCTTTGACACACTTGCTGAATTAATAAAAACCCCACAGGATTATTATGATATTACTTTTGATTACTTACGAGCACGTGCACTAGAACAAACTATTTATGTAGAAATGATGTATTCTCCTGATCATGCAGAGCGCTCTAGTGGTATTCCTTCAGTAGAACATCTAGCTGCTATCCAACAAGCCATTAATGATGCCAAAGAACAATTTGATATTGTAGGACGAATTATTATTACTGCAGTTCGTCATTTTGGCGCTAAAGCTGCAGAACAAATTGCGCAGCAAAGTCATAAAGACCTTTTTCCTTGTATCACTGGTTTTGGGTTAGGTGGTGATGAAGCAAATTTCCCACCAAAACTCTTCACTAAAGCGTATGCTATTGCCGCTGATAACGGTTTAAAATGTACTGTACATGCCGGTGAATTTGCTCCAGCAAACGGGATGGTCGAAGCAATGGAAAATCTGCCTATTCATCGTATTGGGCATGGTGTTAATTCGATTTACTCTCGAGAAACCATGGCAATGATAAAAGACAAAGATATTACGTTAGAACTTTGCCCTACAAGCAATATCTTTTTGGGTTTATTTACAAATATGGAGAACCATCCTTTCCCTAAATTTTATTCAGCCGGTATCAAAATCAGTATTAACTCAGATGATCCTCCATTCATGGGTACTACTTTAGGTCTTGAATATGAACGTGTTCAGAAATCATATAATTATAGCGATGAAACAATGAATACAATTACCCAAATGGCAATCAAATCTGCTTTTGTTGATGAGCAAACACGAAAAGAATTACTAGCTAAGATTTAATGACAATTTATTTAACGATTTTGTGTGGCTAATAGAACAAAACTAGAGCCATACCGAAAAAATAATTGTTTATTATGTAAGTACCCTTACCATTATTTATCTTTTGCTTTTTGACAATGTTATTTACTTGGAAATGATCATGTTTACTCGACGTATAATAAAAAAAATATCAGCCTTAATCACGCAACAAGAAGAAGCTCTTAAAAACTACAGCCCTCTTACTCCTACATATAACATTAAAGCATATCTTACTCTTTCTGAAATAAAATTATTATTAACGCTCCCCCACGAAAGAATGAACAAATTTTTTACTCAATTTTTTGATTTTCGGTGGCAACGAATCCAAGACACAAACTGTCAGTATCTCCATGATTTTCAAAATCCTGCTAATGTAGTTTGTATGGCGTTGGCTCGTGAAATAAGCCATCACTCGAACCAAAATTATTTGTGTTTATTGATGCCTACACTTAACCAAGTCAGCCCTGATGAATATCTTACCTCATCTTATATTAACAAATTAGATCTTAAAGAACTTATTTTAAGTGATAACAATCAACGTATAATTAATTTGATCGATGTACTGAATGGCGCACAAGAAGATGGGGTTTTAAAATACAATTCATTATTTAGAGGACAAATTAAAGCGCTTAGTTTTTATGAAATCAATCGAATAATTTCACGTCATCCCGCAATCAAAAGTATGGTTGAAAATCTCAATGCTCGCGTACTTTATAAAAATGAGAATGGTGATCACTACTCAAGAAATACGACTCAATCAGGTTGGCTTGCAGGTGGAGGTCTTGAATAAGGCTTTGCAAATGATTGGTCGAAACGCGCAGAATATTATTATACAGATTACAATGGAATGAATATGGTTATACCAAACATCTATGGTTTATATGATCCAAATGGTGGTGCATACTTTAACTTGAATGCCAATAACGTAAAACTTGCTGTTAACTATTTGTTTTAGTGCATCTATCATACAACTAAAAAGAAAATGAAAAAAACACTCAGCAAGCACAGCATACATTCAGTATCTGAGCATTGATGTAGCGCTTTTTCATTGCAAATCGGTCAAAGAGGGTTCTCCCGACATTCAGGATGAACCGTTACTTAGTGCAACTCAGTCATTAATTGTTCTATATAACGTCTACAGGTTAACGGATTATTCAAATAACTAATGACACGCCGTGTGCCTCCAGTCCCCGTAATACTGAGCATACCATAATGCATCATACCACCTATAATTGACTGTCGGATGTCTATTGCTTCGATCTTACTTAATGGAATATCAATAGTTTGCCTTATAATGACACCCGTGCGTAAAATTACCTGATTTTTCTTAATCGTCAGCGACGAGAAATAATAATTAACCCAAGTCATAAAGACCCAAGCAAGCGCAAAAACTCCTAGCGCAAAGCCCATTTCACGTAATTGAGGAAAATAAAAAATTAGCGCTAAGACTACACACAAAAATAAAACGGGCACCAAAAATATAATCCAGTGTAATCGGGTAAAATAAACACTATTTTTGTCATCTAAATTTTCAATCATTGATCACCTATGATTTCTTACCTGCTTAAAAGATAAGATCTGTTGAGCTTCCTACTATCAAAGCGAACTGTTAAACAGACTCTAAACCAAAAAAATATAATATTGCATTTCGCATTAATTTGCTATTCTATATGGGTTTCTCCTTAAATAAAGAAAAAATTAAAATGCGCCCCATTAATCGTTGCTTTAACAAACAACTTGCTGAACTTTGCCAACGCTCGGTGCAATTGGAGGAACTTTCAAAAAAACTCGAGCAGTTACTTCCTGCAGAATTGGCTGGGACATGCAACGTTGGGAGTTTTAATAAAGGGTGTTTAATTCTAACTACCACAGAAGCTGCCTGGGCATCTCAGTTACGTTATGCTATCCCAGAGTTACGCGACAAACTTCGTAAAGAAGCAGGTATGTATCAACTGTCATCGATTAAAATTGCTGTTGTAGAATCAGTAATAACCTACAAGCCAATAATGCAACAAAAAAAACACCATCTTTCTGATAAAGCTAAAGAAACCATTATCAATGAAAGTCAGCAGTGTAAATATGAACCCTTACAAAAAGCATGGCTTCATTTGGCTAAAGTCTCGACTTGACACCATTGTGCGAACGCTTACAAAAAGCCGATTTCTTTTCATCCCGTTATAAAAATTCTTTAAAACGTCGCACCACCCATTCCTCACCCAAATAACTAAAACAATCATGCAAATAATCCTGCAGTTCATCCTCCTCCATAATATGTTCAAAACCAATCGGCTCCACATTATGGTGAAAATAAGCTCCAAAATACTGTATTGAAAAATTCATGTAATCTTGGGTATGTAAAATAAAGGCGTGCCACAGTTTATCAAGAATAAGTAAGGGGCCAAAAAGATAAGTTTTTTTTCCGTGCTTTATTCTTTGCTTATTCAACCACATCCAGCCTAATAAATCATCAAATAATACTTGAGCTTCCTGCAGAGAAAATTCAGGATGATAGTGGCGAAAATAATTCACTACGTCCGTATTGCGGTAATGCAATAATTCAGATAATTCTAACATTAACTACAACAGGTTTTTTGTGTACCAGATTTTCCAGTTACGTAAAGTACAATACGGCAAATCATTTCTTCTTTAGTCATAAAGCTCTCTGAAATTATTGTCTTACCCTATTTAAATGAGCATTAAG
>NZ_JBAQZB010000160.1:0-2534 GCF_049790535.1 Legionella sp. | reverse complement strand
ATCTATAAGTGTACAATGCTTCGCCCAGTTTTTTCCAGAAAGAACCTTTTCAAATAAGAACAGTTGATATACTCCCGGGTTTCACTTTGCTAACCCGGGTTATATTGGGTAATTGGAAAGTTTATTTTGCCATGGCTTTTTTAATAAAGCCAGCGATAAGCATTAGGACAGCGCCGCCGATACCACTACTACCTACATTACCTAATAGAGCTCCAATATCAATTCCTGAACCTTGTACTTGCTGAAATAAATCCATTGCTTTGGCAATATAACCACCGCCAAGACCACCAATTAATCCGGTGATAGAATTTCCTAAAGCTCCGAGGTTTTGATTTTTAGCAACATTACCTGCAACATTGCCACCAACTAATCCACTAACCAGACTGATGATTAGATTCATTATATCCATATAATTTCTCCAATAATTGAATAATGACAACCCAATGTGAGTATATCCTAATTTATATCGGAATAGGAATAGCCCGAAGACGAATTTTTTAATAGCAAGGCAAAGCTTAAAAATTAACCTTTTATTAATATGAGAACAGCACAAAACTTATGACTTGGAAATAGGTAATGGTCAAACAGTTTTTGTGGTTAATCCATTTAAATATTTATCATGTATGAGAAGCTTCATTAATTACTAGGTCTGTTGACATTTGGTTTTTAATATTCATTAAAGCAATAAATGCTTTTTATATCATTCATGGCTTTATCTCTTGTTTTACAAAGTATAACATCTAAAACATTGCCTAGTTGATAGACGCATATTTTATAATTTCCAGGCTCAATATTGGTTGAAATGCGATATTTCCAATCATTGTCATGGAACATACCGACTGAGGTACACACTATTTTCCCTGAAGGAATATAAATAATACACGTTTCACTACTATCATCAACTAATTGAATTTCTTCGTTGGTTAAGACAGGCTCTAATGAATCGATAATTCTTAGTTGTACTTTTATTAAGCCATTGCTTAGCAGTTATTGCATTTCTGTCATAACTTACCAAGATATCATGTGCAATGATACGCATATATTTAATTTTATTTTTAGCATCAAAACCTTGCAGAGCTTTCCAAGTTTCTTCAATTTGAAAAAATGTTTTTTTAGGCGGGTTAAATTTTTCTTTCTGCATTACATAACTGACTTAAATAAAAAAATTTTATCATTTAGTTATTAAAAATAACATGGCGTATTAATCAATACTTTAGTAGAAAAGCGCAACTCTAGATGCATGGTTTCGCTTTAACTTATCAAATCTTGTAGCTAGAGTTCGAAGTTTTTGATTATTTCGAATAAATTTTCAACTAAATATCTATATTTATACAGAAACCAGTCCATGTTTGAGTTTTACGAGTTTGTTCTTATTCTTTAATACTTAATGTTAACAATTAAAAAAAAATGGCATTAATCTATCTTTTTCGGGTAGGATAAATAGTATTTCATTTTTAAGTTAAGAAATTCTAACATTCAACACAGCTCTTAACCTAATACTATTTAAAATTAATTTTTTAGCCAAGGAGCATTTTATGGGTAAATTAAATTCCGCAGGAATGATGAAAATTGCAAAAGCCAAGAAAAAACGTATTGCCGCTCTACAAAGTTTGATAGCCCAACCATTTAATATAACCAATCCAGAGCAAGTAGTCGCAGTAAAAGAATATATCGATAATTTCGAATTTGCTGCAAATCAAATGTATTTATTCCAAGGCTTAAGTCTTGGATTATTTAGCTGGAGTTCTTCATTGGTTATAGCACGTATAGTACCTATTCCAGATTTTGCTAATTACCTTTTAACTTCATTATTTTATTTTGGTGCAGCCGGTTATATTCTACAGAAATTTAATACCACGGATTTTTATAATCACTTAGAAGAAATGAAAACAATTTATAATTGGTGTTTGAAAGAAAATAAAGAAATTTACTCCGGTTTAAATAATAATGACACCCTGGATCATCCGGAAATGCAGCGAATGATAGAATTGCTTGCGCCATTATGTTCTACACATTTTATGTGTGTATGGCCTAAGTTTAAAGATGAAAATGAACTTAAAAGTGGATTAGCAGCAGTAGTGGGAGTGGGCCAAAAAGTCTATACACGTTTTTTTTGTCCCGTCCAGCAACCTTCAGATAAACTTAAAGCGCTTCAAGTAAAGATAGAAAAAGGTGAGTTAACATTAAATACGTGGAAGGGATCAGAAAAAGCAATACGCTATTTTGCAACTAATACCAATTTTAGAGAAATGCTAAGAGCAAAAATAAGAGCGCCGCTGGACTATATAAAAGAGGTACTTCCTGAAATTATCACCTCAGAATTAACTGGTGTTAAACTTTTTTAAAGTCTGATATTTTACAACATAGCCCAGATTAAGTGAACTATCTGGGTCAAAGTTGGGGTTAAGTGGAAGTGCTTGATAATATCTTCGCAGTAAAACTACTCCTTAAATAAAACCCACGGGGCAATGTTTTTACTTTATTTCCCTCACTATCAAATCCATAACATAACGATTTTCCGTTAGCAGCCTTAG
>NZ_JBAQZB010000159.1:0-6673 GCF_049790535.1 Legionella sp. | reverse complement strand
ATAAAGCGTGAAGTGGTCTCAAGACGGCTGGAAAATAATTTATTTTTTATTTTAGAAGACCAACGATGTTCTGCGATATTTTCTCCTGCAAGATTAATAATAAGGCCAAACTTATCAGGATTTAAATGAGGAAGATCATCCCAGGTAGCAGCATTTACGGTATTTTCAAAGTAGGTATTAATCTTTTCTTTATTTCTACTAATAACCGTGACTTCATGCCCAGAGGTAATCAACTTAGGTACCAAAACCTGCCCAATTAATCCGGTACCTCCACCGATAATGATTTTCATAGAAGCGATTCCTTTTTATGCTTTGAAAGCTCGGATTATATTATAAATATCAATCTAAAAAAACAAAAACAATTAAGAAAGTGGGGCTTTTATTTAGTAACAACAGTGTAGTAAATAGCAATAAAAATGTCCCTAACAAATGGGTTTGGTTGATTTGTTGTCCATAATGAACTAAATTTAATTTTCAGAGTATTATTTTAATCTTATGGGGAACAGGAATGTCCAAAGACAATAAATTTAAGAATGAATCGCAAGACGCACGTCGTCATGATCAACAACATGCCACTCATCCTAATGAAAAAATGAAAAAACATCATGAACAATCTAAAACAGAGAAAAAGAAATAAGTTCTGTTAAGATTTCTGCCTTTAGAATCTTATGAACGAAAGAATAAGGAGCTATAGGACTTTCAAAAACCAGAAAAAATGGTGAGAAGGTTCCTAAAAAAGATTAATTGTATTTAAAACTTTTCAGGAGGCATGCCGATTCTAAGTATCACAGTTATGCTTCCCCCCAAATTAATAAGATTTTTGGGTATGTATTTAATGAGTAGTTTTTATGATTCTTTCAGGTCAATTCCGTGAATATTGATGAATGTCTCTCGTGGGCACATCCCATAGTGCAACAGTGGTTTTCTGAACAAATTGGTTTACCAACAGAGCCTCAAACTCAGGGATGGCCACAAATACTTTCGAAACAAAATACTTTAATTTCTGCACCGACAGGCTCAGGAAAAACTTTTGCTGCCTTTCTTGTTTGTATTGATCAATTAGTCCGAAAAGCCATTTCAGGTACTTTAACCAATGAAACCGAAGTACTTTATATTTCACCTTTAAAGGCTTTAGGAAATGACATACAAAAAAACCTAATAAAACCTTTAAATGAAATTATGAAACTTGCCAAAAAGCAAGATATTCCTATGAATGAAATTAAGGTGATGGTGAGAACAGGGGATACTTCTGCTAAAGTGCGCCAGATCATGTTAAAAGAACCACCACACATTGTAGTCACCACTCCCGAGTCATTTTATATTTTACTTACAGCAGCTAAAAGCCGAGAGATTTTACGCACAGTTAAAACAGTTATTGTGGATGAAATTCATGCATTAGCAGATGATAAACGTGGCGCTCATCTAGTCTTATCGTTAGAACGACTTGAAGCTCTAACTTATTCTTCCCCATTACGCATTGGGTTATCAGCCACCCAAAAACCAGTAGAAGTTATGGCAAATTTTTTAGTAGGGAATGACCGACCTAAACCGGCAATTATTAATATTGGTCATGCAAAACATATAGATTTGGCTGTAGAGATTCCACTGAGTGAATTAGGTGCTGTGGCTTCAAATCAAATGTGGGAAGAAATTTACAATCGAATCGCCCATTTAGCCGAGCAGAATCGATCCACTTTGATTTTTGCGAATACTCGTCGCATAGCTGAGAAAACCGCGCATCATTTAGCAGAACGATTAGGAAAAAATTTGGTTGTCGCTCATCATGGTAGTTTATCTAAAAAACTTCGCTTGGATGCTGAAACTAAATTAAAAAATGGAGAATTAAAAGCCTTAGTAGCAACGGCATCGTTAGAATTAGGAATCGATATTGGTTCTATAGATTTAGTATGTCAATTAGGTTCCCCGCGATCTATTGCAGTAATGTTACAACGGGTAGGGCGCGCAGGCCATTGGCATGGAGCGGTTTCTAAAGGACGTATTTTTGCCACAACTCGTGATGAGTTATTAGAGTGTGCTGCAATTGTCAATGCTATTCAAGAAGGCGACCTAGATCAGCTTGTCATTCCTTATGAACCTATTGATATTTTAGCCCAACAAATTGTTGCTATTTGTGCAAGTGAAGATTGGCATACAGATGCGTTGTTTCTCTTAGTACAAAAAGCATTTCATTATAAGTATTTAAATCGAAAACAATTTGATGCAGTAATTAATATGCTTGCTGAAGGAATAGTAGGTTCTCGGGGTCGTTATGGCGCTTATCTTTTTTATGATCGTATTAATGGAATAGTGAAAGGGCGCCGTGGTAGTCGATTAACAGCTATAACAAATGGCGGCGCAATTCCAGATAATGGTTTGTTTACCGTAAAAACCGAAGAATCTAATTTAGTAGTGGGTACTCTTGATGAGGATTTTGCAATTGAGAGTAGTCGTGGAGATATTATTTTGCTGGGAAGCACATCATGGAAAATTAATCGAATTGAAAGCACCAAAGGGCAGGTTATCGTCGAGGATGCACACGGAGCACCTCCTAGTGTCCCTTTTTGGCTAGGTGAAGCTCCGGAGCGAACTGCAGAACTGTCATTACGAGTTTCTCGTTTACGTGAACTTCTAAGCGCAAAATTAACTATGGCAGAAAAATCAATCACTGAGGTACAACAATGGCTTAAAACTTACTGCAAAGTAGATGAAAACGGGGCATGCCAAATTATTCAATATATTTTGCAAGGTCGAACATTATTGGGAGCAGTACCTACACAACAAAAAATCATTGCCGAGCGTTTTTTTGATGAATCAGGTGGAATGCAATTAGTTCTTCATTCGCCATTTGGTGCACGAATTAACAAAGCGTGGGGGTTTGCCTTGCGTAAGTGTTTTTGTCGTTCTTTTAATGTGGAACTACAAGCTGCTGCAACGGATAATGGTATCAATATTGCCTTGACAGAACAACACAGTTTTCCTTTGGCAGATGTGTTTAATTTTTTAAGTGCGGTTACCGCTAAAGAAATTGTAACCCAGGCTATTTTGCAATCACCTCTGTTTCCAACTCGTTGGCGTTGGAGTGCATGCCGTGCTTTGGCTCTAGTACGTTTTCGTAATGGGCGAAAGGTCCCACCTAATATCCTTAGAATACGTGCAGAAGATTTGCTTGCTACAGTTTTTCCCGATGCTGTAGCCTGTCAGGATAATCTTGATGAACATGATATTAAATTGCCCGATCATCCGTTGGTCAATGAAACAATGAAAGATGCTTTAATGGATGCATTGAACATCGAAGGGTTACTTGTTCTTTTAAATAAAATAAAAAATAAAGAAATTCAATGCATGGCTATTGATACCACAACTCCTTCAGTATTTGCCCATGAAATTTTAAATGCCAACCCTTATGCTTTTCTCGATGATGCTCCTTTGGAGGAGCGGCGAGCTCGTGCTGTGGTTATGCGTCGTACTTTACCCGCAAGTACAGTAGAAGAGTTAGGAAAATTAGATCCGAAAGTTATTAAGGAAGTACGACAGCAAGCATGGCCCGATTTAAGAAATTCAGATGAGTTACAAGATATGTTGCAAACGGTAATTGCTTTTCCCGCTCATAATTCTGACTCAGCTGTATTATGGCAAAGTTTTTTAGAAGAATTGCTAGCCGCAGGACGTGCAGGAACTGCCAGCATAGGTACCAAACTTTTTTGGTTTGCTATAGAAAAAGCCAACTCTTTTTTAGCTATTTATCCGCAAGCAACTCTTAATCAATCTTTATTAACTATAGAAACAACTCCTCTGGATCGGGAAAATGGTATACTGTACCTTATTCGGGGCTGGTTATATCATTTAGGCCCCACTACAGCTTTAGCTCTAAGTCAATTTTTAGACATAGATGAATCTGAAATTGAGTATGTCCTGATTCGTTTAGAGGCTACAGGCTTAATCTTGCGCGGAAGTTTTGAGGGAATTGCTTCTCATGAATGGTGTGAGCGTCGATTATTGGCGCGTATTCATCGATTAACCTTAGCAAAATTGCGCCAAGAAATAGAACCAGTAACACCAGTACAATTTGTTCGCTGGCTATTAACCTGGCAACATGTTGCACCAGGAACTCAATTAAGTGGTGAACAAGGATTATTAACAATAATTGAGCAATTACAAGGCTTTGAACTACCCGCCAAAGCTTGAGAATCACATATTTTTACCCAACGCATAAAAAATTATGATCCTCTACTTTTGGATAAATTATGCCTTATGGGCATCATTGGGTGGGGTCGGCTTTCCTCAACAATGAGTCACACCGATAATTTTTTAGAGAATAAGCGCGTGGTACCTACTAGTATCGCCCCAATTACTTTTTTCTTACGAGAAACCTCTTTTTGGCTGATTGAGTTGAAAGAAGGTGTTAAAGAGGAAATTTTGGTAAATTTAAGCTACATTGCACAGGATATTTATCGTTATCTATTAAAAAATGGTGCTTCTTTTTTTATGGATATTACTGATGGAGTGGGTCATCTTAAGTCGGAAGTTGAAATGGGATTGTGGGAATTGGTTACTGCTGGACTTACTACTGCAGATCTTTTTGATAATTTACGTTCTTTAATTGATCCTCGCCGTCGTTTGATTAAAAGAAAACGCCGTGTAGTTAGGCATCAATACAGTTCAGGTCGTTGGTCACTTTTAAAAAAGAGTCTGCATTCATTTAACAATGAACAAATTGAAGCTACTTGTTGGATATTACTTAAAAGATACGGGGTTGTTTTTCGCGATCTTTTAGCACGAGAAAAAAATATTCCTCGCTGGCGAGAGTTGCACACTGTATTTAGACGATTAGAAGAACGTGGTGAAATAAGAGGAGGGCGTTTTATAGAGGGATTCTTAGGCGAGCAATTTGCGTTACCTTATGCAGTAGAATCACTACGTGTCATTAAAAATAAAGAGTTGAGTACTGAACAAATTTCCATAGCTGCGGTGGATCCTCTCAATCTATCAGGATTCATTTTGCCAGGTCCTCGTGTTGCAGCTGTTTCTGGAGGAACTGTTTTTCTTAATACTTTGCTCAAGTCCTCATTTCCTCCAGAAAAACTGAGTGATGATAGTTAAAATATCGACAAACTCAAATTTTAAATATATTTTTACTATACTGTTTAAGTTACACGTGTTAATAATAAAAAGTGAAATAAGGAAATTGCTTATTCTGGTATCGATTAAGGAGAAAATTATGGGTTATGTTCTAGGTTGGTTATTGGGCATTCCAGTGAGTATTTTAATAATAATCTGGTTAGTATCACATATTTAATAAAAAAATAAGGACATTATTATGATTACTGAAAATTCAACAAGCTATGAAAAATGTTATAAATCGAATTTCACTCATTTACATTGGACAGCAATTTTTGCTGGAGCAATAGTAGGTATCGGTCTGGCTTTTTTATTAGATGTTTTTGGAATAGCAATCGGTTTAAGCGCATACAGTTCAACTTCTCATGGAGCTGTTATTGCTATAGGTGGTTTTTTAGGTATATTAATTGGCGTAATTGTTGCAATGGGTACAGCGGGTTTTGTAGCGGGTTATTTAAGCAGATTTAATCACTGTTGTTGTCATGGTGGAGTTTTACATGGCTTTATTACCTGGAGTATTGCTTTAATATTAAGCGCTCTATTGATAATGCCTCTGAGCCGTTATGTTTCCTTTTATGAAGATAGTTTGTATCCAGCAGTAGCTTCTATCGAGGCTCCTCCCTCTAATGCCCAACCTAATGTTTCAGCTGCGGGAAATCAAAATGTAACTACAGAAGTAAAAAATTTAGCATGGAGCAGCTGGATTTTGTTTATTTTGTTTTTTGTTGGTGCATTATCCAGTTGTATTGGGGCATGCTGTGGAATGGGTTGTAAAAAAGACGAGATAAATCATCCTATGCATACCATCGAATAATCCTGATATGACCAGCTACTAATCTTAGGGCGTGTTTTAAATTCTTTGTCGTGTGAATATTAAAACATGTCCTAAGCTTTAACTATGATGAAGATCAAAATCTAGGCTATCGATAATCTACTTATCGACGATAGCTTTTAAAAATGAAAAGTGATCTAGTTAACCCTATTTTGTTGTTATTTTAATGATCCTAATTCGAAAGTTCATAAAAAATCTTGCTATATAGCATATACATTTATCGAAGTGATGAAAAATTTAAATTTAGCAAATCTTACTGAGGCTCTTATCCTTCTGCTTCGGGACAAAAATAATGATGTTAAATGTTCTGTGGGTTATTAGATGTCCAATAAGTGAAATTACTCCATTGCTTAAAGATAATAATTTCTTGATCCCAAATAGGGCTTGTGAATGTTTAACTGCTATAGTTAATGATAACTTAAGTGTAATTGCCCATATCTCCACAATAATAGATTTTCTCAACCACTCCCAAGCCGGAATTCACCTTAAATTCCTAGTCTTAGTAAAGATTATAGAGGTTATTTAACTATTTGCTGCTTTAGTTCTTTGCTGGATTAATCATCGTTCAATGTCAACTAAGCAATAAATAAATGAATGTCCTACAATTATTAAATCAGTCACAATTTGTGAAAAGTAAATTTAGGTCTTTCATTTTAAATTTTGCTTAATTTTTGTCTTCTTTGACGTTATGTTAGCTTGAACAAAAATGGGTTAGAGTATTAG
>NZ_JBAQZB010000158.1:0-2523 GCF_049790535.1 Legionella sp. | reverse complement strand
ATACAAGCCTCGATGTATGACAGAAATCGGGAAAAGATATCACAACTTTATAAATTGGGAGTTCCTATCCAAAAAATCATTGGAACCCATTTGGGTTAGGGTAAATATTTATCTCTCAAAGCATTTATATATAAAACTCAAACAATTTTGAATGTAAAAAAGTAAACCGATGGAATATTAAATTTTCATAAAAGGCTATCTTTGATGATGATAACATTCCATTTTTTTAGGATAATGGTTGAATTTGAATGTTCATAACATAGTTAATAAAATTCGTTTAACAAGATTATATGGATGGATATGGATTAACAACAGGGGTTGTAATTTAAGGGGTAATCTATGACAAGAAAAATAAAAACATTAGGTATATCATTGCTATTATTATCAGTAAACGGGCATTGCGGTCGAAATGGACCAACTCATCATAGCCGTGCAAATTGTGTGAACAATGAATCCATTTCATGGGATTATAATGCGGCTCATCATTATGGAGTCGTATCATTTCATACAAAGGATTATTTGCTTCCCGAAAAACAAACTCATCGTTTAGATACTGGCTGGGGATTTACACGTCGCCAAGCGGCAGTTTGCTGGGGAGAAGCGCCTACAGGTTATAACTATTATCTTGTAAATGGTTATCATTGGGAAATTGTAAATAAAAAAGAAGTATTACAAAAAAATACATTAACCGATGGCTGCAGTCTGTCTGATGGTTGGTTTAAATATTAAGGATTAATGATGAAAAGTAAAATAATAATTGGAAGTATAATAAGTTTAATAACTCAAGTTTCATTCGCTACAATTGATTTGTATTCAACAAATCTTCCACCTGATGCTTTTCCTAAAAAAGGATATAAAGAAATCATGGAACAAATAGCGAAAGAAGCTAAAGAAAGAGAAGAAAAAGGATATCTTGAACGTGAAAGTGGCTATTACGAACACTATCATGATATTGAAAACAAGATAAAATACTACACTTTGGCAAGTGTTCATTTAAAAAAATCATTTTCTAAATTAAGCCTTGTTCCTAATTTGAAAAAAGTACCTAATTTTGTTAAATCAGAAACATTCGGCTATGATGGAGTTGGTAGTTTTAACAAAGATGTTGGCTGGACTGGCGTAGCTGAACTCTTCAAAACAAAAGCATCGCATATCTGTCACTTTATGCATAATGATTTACAAGCTTCAGGTGGAGGATATTCTCTTTCTGAAGAAGATGCACAATATGATGTAAATGGTAAATATACAATAGTTGAAGTTACTGGAATACCTAAGAGTGGCTTTGATTACAAGGTTAATTGGTTGGATAAATTTAATGACTACACGCTTACATGTATAAATAAAGATTTTTCACCAGAATTTACACAATACGTTATTAATTTAGCCAAAGAAATTGATGCAAGTTGGTAACAAACAATCTTCTAGGGCATGTTGCATTCTTCTTTAAAAATAAAAAACGCAGTTGAATCAATGTGATAGCTACTCCTAGTAGATTCACTGCTGCGTTTTTAGGTTTAAATATGGTTTCACATATAACATTAATTAATTCCCATTGCCATGTATGGGCTGGATATGCGGTAAAACCTAATAATGCATATAAACGAATGATTTGCATACCAGATTAAGTGTTTTCACTACTTATTCGATTTACTAAAGCGGTAGCCGATTGAGCTCAAAGAGCAAGATTTCCGTTGAGTGCCGCAGGTGCGAATAAGAAAAATGTGATGTTTGATAGCCAGCGTGCTGGTTAGCTAACATCACCTATCTTGCCCTGGTTTTATAAAAACAAACTCCACACCTTCGGTTTTCATCTCATTGATAACATTTGTCATATTGGCCCTTGGGGAATAATGGACCTTATTTATCCAGATGTTTTTTAAGGAGCTGGCCTATTTTATTCGGTGATACCGGTTTAATGCACACTTCATTAGCCCCTAACGCAATACATTGTTGCTGCAGAGATTTATCAGCATGGGCTGTAATCACAAGAATAGGAGTTAATTGATTCAATGGGTTTGTGCGTATTATAGGTATTAACTCCCATCCCTCTTTATCGGGCAAGCCTAAATCTAATATAATGCAACTATAGGCTTGCTGCGATAAGGAATCTAATGCTTGGACTGCGGTGTCCACCAGCTCTAATTGATAATTAAGCTCACCTAGGGCAGCACGATAAATGTGCTGACACATGAGGCTATCCTCAATAATTAACAGAGGAAGACTAAGGGATTGATTTTTTGGCATGGTTTATTCTCTCTTCAGTTTTTTTCATTTTCTTGTTCACTGAATTGAAAAACCACGCCGGAAAACCGGCTAGTCTCAGTATTTAATTAAGGGTTATTTCTCCATAGCGAATGCCTAATGCAATGGCTTCTGCAATGTTTTTGCATTCCATCTTTCGAAAAATCGCCTGCCGGTGTCGCTCCACGCGGCGTACAGTGATGGCGAGAAAGGAGGCAATCTCTTTAAGACTTTTGCCTTGTGCGGATAAATACAAACAACGTCGTTCCTGTTCGGTTAACC
>NZ_JBAQZB010000157.1:0-8285 GCF_049790535.1 Legionella sp. | reverse complement strand
GGTGCTAATAGCATTTCGACTCCTTTCATAACTTGGCGGTTTAAAAAAGAGAGAAATCTATCAAGCACCATCTTTTTATTCAATATTTTTTCAAGTAATTATAATTTTCTTATCCATAACTGGCGTTGAGTTAGATTTTACGCGCACTCTGGATTGGCAAGCGTATTGGGCCAAAGCTCTTGCCTTTGACGCTTTAATAGGAAATACCGATCGTCATCAAGATAATTGGGGTATTATTATAACGAGAGAAAAAGAAGCTCCCAATAAAATAAAAGAAGTACATATTTCACCAGTATTTGATAATGGTACGAGCATGGGACATGAAATTGCCTCTTTTAAACTTCAATACTTTGAAATAGAAAATCGTTTAAAGACATATGTATTAAGGGGCAAGCACCATATGAGATGGGTATTCGATGATAAATATCGTATTGGGCATGCCGAGATGCTTTTAGACCCTTTTTTGATTTGGATAAATTCTAAATAATAGCGCTTTTACTGATTTAGCTTGATAATGTTGTGAATAAAGTAATCGACAATACAAAGTATATCTCTAAGGATTTTGATGGTATCTTCTAAAGCCTTACTACGAGGATATTCAGGTTTGGTTACTTAATAGGGAACTGCACTTTTGGTTTTTCAAAGAATTGCACATACATTTTTAACTCCTTACTGATGTTACATTTTAAATATAGCAGGGCAAAAGATGAATCTTAGAAAAATAAAATGTTGCAGTACTAGCAATTGGGAAGGGTAGAAACCCCTTGTTAAGAGAATAATTTACAAGGAGTGTAAAGTAAATTATAGGAGTAAGTAGTATAATGAAGTGTTTTGGAAAAGTAATAGTTTGCGCTTTGTTACCAGCATCCATAACTGCAAATGCAGGATTTTATGCAAACACAGCCCATAGTCGTGGAAATTGTATGGGATTTAATGAGTCTATCACATGGAATTGGAGTGAATATCACTGGTGGGAAGTAGAGGCCATTCATTTTCGTCAGAAAGGAAGCGGTCCTAACACTCACAGATTAAAGGCGTGGATGGCATATACATGGCGAGCTGCTGCACTTGACTTCTGGAAAGATCCCGCAGGTGGAAATGCAGACCAATATTGGGTTCAAGGATATCACTAATTGGAAATAAAAAACTTCATAAAGAACGTGACGGTCTTTATTCCTATGTAGCATAGAATTGGATAGGCACTTTAAAACGCCCCGTCATTATATATGAAAAATGTAGCAAAACCTAAATTGGTCAATTTAAAACGAAAAACCATTTAGCAAACATGCATACATCAAGGTGCGAACGTTATTTAGGAGGAGAATATTCAGGAATTTTTTTAGGATAACACCCAGCGATTTTTCTATAATAATCAAGAACCTGCGGAAAATCTTTAGTAATATCGCCTGAAGGCCAAAACGCTTCACGAATGCGAACTTCCTTAGATGGATAATCCAACGCAACCATCACTAAAGGCAGTTTTGCCTTACACGCAATATGATAAAAACCTTCTTTCCAACGTGTTACCGCACTGCGAGTGCCCTCAGGGGTAATTGCCAGTTTAAAATCATCACGTGAGGAAAATAATTCAACAACTTTTTCTACGTTATTATTTTTTTGAGAACGATCAATGGGTGTACCGCCTACAGCTCTTAAGAACAGACCTAAAGGAAAAAAGAATAATTGATCTTTGGCCAAGAAATGAATTTTCACCCCTTGAGAAAAACGAGCAAATAAACCGATTGGGAAATCCCAATTGCTGGTATGAGGAGCAACAATGACAATGTATTTTTTATCTGTTGGTAAGTTGCCAACAACCTTCCAACCAAATAATTTTAAAAAAAAAGTTCCAAATTTTTGCATAAGTCAGTCTATGATTATTTTTTATTAGTAGTATATACGGGTTCATTGTTTTGATATAGTTTTTATTTATACCTCTTCTTGCTCATGATCCTTATCTCGAAAGAAATTCCCATAACCAACTAATAATGTACTAAAATTATACTTAAAGAGCAGTTTAGGGAGCCAAGCATGAAAAAACAGGATGCAGCACTTTATTTTCCTAATCCTCGGTTATTGGCAGCAGTATATTATGGATTATTGTCTGTTGTGGGGACCATTCTTATTGATGCATTATTAACCCTTATTGGTATAAAGGAATTAGTACCTCTTTTTCAGGCAATCATTTTAGGTATGATCATCGCTTCTGCAACAGGAGCTTTATGTGGCAAAAGTATTATTTATTGTCCCAAACCATTTATCGCTAAAACATTTTGGATTGGGTTTACCATGGTTATTGCTTCCTTACCTTTTTTTGCTCTTGGCTTGCTACTGTGCATGAATGAATCAGGAACTACATTATTTTCAATAAAAAATTTTCAAGATTTAGCTTATGCTTATCTTGTCGTACTTGCCTACAGTTATATTCTTTTTGGTGTTTTTCTGGCTCTAGCCGCAGGATTTGCTTCCATATATTTACGCGGTTGGTTAGTATACGATATCTTACATACAGACAAGAGAAAAAGTATGTGTTTACCCCGTTTCGTCGCCGCGCGAACTCGGGCCAAGTCTTTACATAAAACTCATCACAAATAGACTTCTTTTAAAACTCACGGCAAAATCCAAACTAAAAGGATAAATTTGTTTCCGCAGCACTGTTTCGAAATGAAGTCTAATGAACTGGAAAATAACAAGGGTATGATTTATTAATGCATATTTTTAATGATAAAGAACATCTTTTTGCTTTATTAGCAAAAGGTGTAACTGTTATTACGCCCAATAATCGACTCAGTGAATCCTTATTAGAGTATTATTTTAATTTTTGTACTAGCAAGACGGTACAAAAGCCTACCTGCTTGCCTTATCAGGTGGTACTTATTAAGGCTTACGAACAGCTGAACTTTATAAACAGTCATTCTTCTCATCCACTACTTTTAAACAATACCCAATGCCACCATTTATGGCGAAACATCATTAAATCACATGCTCAGATCACCTATAGCGAAGGGTTACTGCACTCGGTGTTAAGTGCTTGGGAACGCTGTGAACAATGGCAAGTTAATCCCCAAGATCCTGAGTTTCATTACACTTCACAAACACGGCAATTTCAGCAATGGTGGCAATTTTTTGATAATCAATTAAAACAACAAAATTTTATCACTGAATGTCAGCTCGCTACCTATTTAGTTAATGCAAACAGCATGCTGCTATCTCAACCGGTGGTATGGGTATGTTTTGATGACTTTAATCCGCAACAGCTGCGTCTGCAACAGCATTTGGAGCAACATGGACTGAAACAATATTACTATGATTTAAAAGAGCACCCCCCAATAGCAGAGGTATTTGCTGCAAAAGATGATAAAGAAGAATACCAACAATTAATGATATGGTTGCAAAAAAAACTACACTCCGGCAATCAACGTATTAGTGTCGTTGTTCCCGATTTACAGCAAAAATCACCAGAACTGCAAAGAATATTAGCTCAACATTTTAACCCTACATTATTTAATATATCCCTAGGTCAACCTCTAAGCACCTTCCCTCTGATAGCGCATGCTCTTTGTTGGCTTAATTTGGATACAAAGTCTTTAAATCATCATCAGGCAAGCCTAATTTTGCAATCTCCCTATTTAGGAGGTGCTCAGGAAGAGTTTCTTGCACGTTCAGAATATTTACAAGATGGGTCTTTATTAGAAAAGCAGAATATCCTATTTACTAAATTCATTCACGATCTTGAGGTTAAGACACCAAAACTTGCCGCATTACTTACGCAAGTAACTCCTTACCCACTCAAAACGAGCGTATTGGAATGGATACATCTGTTTCAAGAGCGCTTAAACTCGCTAGGCTTTCCTGGGGATTACGGATTAATCTCTGAAAATTACCAGTGCTTTAATCGCTTTACGCTTCTCTTTGATGAATTCAGACAATTAAGTTTACTTAATTCTCAGTTCACGAAAACAGAAGCATTGGAAACATTGCAGCTTCTTGCCAATAAGACAATCTTTCAAGCACAAAAAATCAACGCGGCCATTCAGATTTCTGGTTTATTAGAAGCATCAGGATGTGAATTTGATCACTTATGGGTTATGGGTTTAACCGATCAATGTTTACCACAAAAAGTGCATTTATCCGCCTTTATTCCTCCCCTCTTACAGCGTGAATTGTGCATGCCCCATAGTCTTCCTACACGTGAACTGCAATTTGCTAGACAAACAGTACATCGATTGCAAAACAGTGCTGGCTCTGTAGTATTTAGTTATGCTGAATTGCAAGGAGATACCTCTTATTTACCGTGTTCATTAATTGCAAAATTACCCTCATTTGCACCGCTACCAATGAATACCGAGTCTGTTCTACACAATGAATTAATTCATGTAGAAGAACTCTATAATGTACCGCTAAAATTAGGAGAACATATATCTGGCGGCACGTCGATACTCGCCAATCAGGCTAAATGCCCTTTTAAAGCATTTGCTGAACATCGATTACGTGCCAAAGCTGTCTCTTACACTACTGATGGCCTCGATACAAAAGAGCGAGGGCAAATCATTCATAAGGTAATGGAATTGTTATGGCATGAACTGGAAAGTCAGCACGCTCTATTCAGTTTAGATGAACAAATAGTGGAACAACATATTAATCAAGCGATTCATAGAGCTTTAGCTCCTTTAACACAACAACAGCCTGAATCGTTTTCAAAATTCATTCATGAAGTGGAATATACGCGTCTTAAACGTTTAGTCCTTAGCTATTTGGAATGGGAGAAACAGCGACCTCCTTTTACTATTGCAGCTTTAGAACAGTCTTATGCAATTAATTTGGCTGGCCTTGAGCTGCAGGTTCGTGTGGATCGTCTTGATCAGGTAGCCGATAAAAAATGGGTGATCGATTATAAAAGTAGTCTTCCCAATAATAAGCCCTGGAATGAAGACAGACCCAAAGAACCTCAATTATTACTCTATGCCCTTCTGGACACACAAATTAATGCGTTGTTATTTGTGCAGTTAAAAACAGGAAAAATTAGTTGCAGTGGATTCAGTGAAGAAAAACAAGGAATTAGCGGTATTAGCTCATTAAGAAAAGAAGAAACATGGACTAATTGTCGAGAGAATTGGCAAGCACAATTAACACGTTTAGCGGAAGAATTTCAACAGGGACACTGTCCACCACAACCTACTCAAATGAGTCTTTGTCAGCAATGTGATTATCAAAATTTATGCCGTTTTCAAACAAATGAATGAAGTGTCGATATGTTACTTTTCTTTACTTGATAATGACTCCAACTTGGCTCACACTAATTGGATCTAAAATTGAGTAAAAAACAGACATTATGTTTTTTTGTCTAAGTATGTTATACAGTTGAATTACTCAAAAAGCAGTACGAATTAATTTAAATCAAGTAATTTTAAATGAAGAGATATTATGCCTTTAAACTACACAAATTTAGAAAAACGTTTAATCGAAAATGATCAAAAATTAAGCAATTTATTTACCGGAGTTAAACTCAATGAATCACTTTTAAAACACATAGCAGACATAAAAAATTATTATAATATATCGTACACTAAAGCCAAAGAAAGCAAGACAATAGAAGCCATTATAAAAGACTATGAAAATTTTGTGGATCATTTGAAAATATTGAAATCCAACTCAGGAGTAACTAATGTTTCATATGAAAGAAGATTGGAGGCATACAATAAAGCTACTGATTCAATACGTCATGCTCGTAATTCCAAGAAACTTGCTATTATAAAATATGATCTTGCGCAAGCATGTAAGTTAACATTCTGGGCAGCTTCGGCAATCTCACTTTACGCATCTATTTTTCTCATTGCCCTACCTATGGTTATTTTTCAACCAGTAATTGGCCTGTCCATGTCAATATCAATTGGTGGATTACTTCTGATGACCGCTTTGAAGTGCACCCAATGCATACGTGAGTTTAAAACATTGGGGCGTCATGACATTGAGTATCGCGATGAAATAGAGTTGTTTGGTCTATTCAAACCAGAGCCAAAACCTGAAAGTGGTTCGTCTGTAACTGATAAAAATCTGAATGAATGCATACAGTAAATAATCTGTACATTGCTATCATCTAAGGCCATCAGCAAATCATTACTGATAGCCTTAATAATTAATCCTCTTAGTTGCTAAGCTGCATTGCGAAATTCAACCAGATGTTTAATAATGATAAAATCATTAATAAGGAAGTGCCTATGTCACTCAATTTAACTAAAATACACCTCGTTTATTGTGGCTTAATCACTTTTTTGCTAAGTAGTTGTGCTCATCCACCTTATAATAATTTTAAACCCCGTCATCCTGTACTTCGTGGGGCAACGATTGGAGCCACAATGGGTACTGCAGTAGGAGCGGCAGCAACGGGATCCGTAGCTGGCGCACTAACAGGTACCGCCATCGGTGGCACCATTGGCGCCTTAGTTAGCACGGGTACTATGCCAAAACGTCGCCTTATAAATGAATTACAAAAATGTGACATCCAATTTGTACAATACGGCGATACCATGACACTAATTATACCGACAGATAAATATTTTATGTTTGCAAGTCCTCGCCTTAATGAAATACGTTATCAAGGGCTACAAAATATCATTGCACTAGTGAGTCTTTATCCTGAAAGTCCTGTATATGTTGCAGGGTTTACTGATAATGTTGGAACTGAACATCATAAAAATCTATTGTCGCAAGCTCAGGCTGAAAGTATGATGACTTATTTATGGGCCAATGGCGTTCAGGCTCAACGACTGAAACCAGAGGGTTATGGTGATAAAAATACTATTGCAGATAACGCACTAATTCATGGCAGCGCAATGAACCGACGAATTGAAATTCAATGGTTTATTGGCAGAGCCCCCAGGTGCTGTTTTGCTAGAACTGCTCCAATAAATTATTCCATGAAGTAAGGGTATAGATGCATTCAAGATTTATTGGAGGAATCCTTTTAATTGTCGGTACATCTATTGGTGGGGGCATGCTTGCCCTTCCGGTCGCTAATGCTGCAACTGGATTTTGGCAATCGTCCATTTTTTTACTTATTTGCTGGGTACTTATGACTTTAGGAGCTTTTTTCATTCTTGAAGCAAATCTTTATTTACCCAGAGGCAAACATATGGTGTCTATGGCAGCAGCGACTTTAGGTAAATATGGTTTGCTTGCAGCTTGGATAAGTTATTTATTTTTACTCTATACTCTGCTTTCAGCCTACATTTCCGGAGGTTCAGACTTATTAAACAGTTTGCTCTTAAAAATTGGACTACAGCTAAGCGATTGGCAAGTAAGCTGTTTGTTTACTTTGTTCTTTGGTCTTATTGTTTATGGTGGCATCCGTTATGTAGATTATACTAATCGTGGCTTGATGTTTGGCAAATTAATTGCTTATTGCTTGTTAGTTTTACTTATAGCACCCCACGTTGATAGGCAACATTTTAGCCACGGTGAGGTTCGTTATATTACCGGCTCTATCATGATCTTAATCACCTCGTTTGGATTTGCCATCATTGTGCCAAATCTTAGAGACTATTTTGATGATGACATTAGGCTGCTAAAAAAAGTTATTTTTATCGGTTCTTTAATTCCTTTATGCTGTTATTTGGCCTGGGATGCCGTCATTATAGGAGCTATTCCTGCTGAAGGAAGTCAAAACCTTGAAAGTTTGATGAATAATCCACATGCAACCAGTGCATTAGCAACATTATTATCTAATAAAGTGCAAAGCACGACCATTAGTGCCTTATTTGATTTTTTCACTTCCATCTGCATGCTTACTGCCTTTTTGGGTGTGTCTTTAAGTTTATATAGTTTTCTGTCCGATGGACTAAAATTTGACCAACGTGGAAGTCAGGGTGTTGGATTATTTTTATTAACTTTTGCTCCTCCATTACTAGTTGTTATTTATTACCCAGGTATTTACATTAATTCTTTGGGCTATGCAGGTATTTTTTGCATTATTTTGCTACTACTTTTACCCGCACTAATGTGTTATTGCGGTAGAAAATATCACAGTCCTATTTTTGTAGTTCCAGGCGGTAAAATAACTCAGCTCGTAGTCATGTTAATTTCATTAGCTCTTTTAGCGCACGAATTTTGGCGCTGAGTCTTTGTAAAAATTTAAATAGTACTGGCCAGGAAGAAAACTGGTTTTGTCGCAGAAAATTTCAGGCACTGGTAAAATTTCCAAATTTTTTGGAGTTCGACGATGCTCAGTTTCAAATGGAAGCATTTCAAACAGGATATGATCCTGCTGTTGGTCAGATGTTATCTGG
>NZ_JBAQZB010000156.1:0-2371 GCF_049790535.1 Legionella sp. | reverse complement strand
TAACTCTTAACCTGTAATTTTCAAAATTTCTAAATCCATAAGCACGACGTTGAATGAGTTTCATCTTACGATGGAACCCTTCTGTTATGCCGTTGTTTTTTGTAAACCGCCACATTCTAACCACTTCATCCCGCCATTGATATAATGTTTTCCCTAGAGTCTTAAGTGGTTCAAAAGGACTCTCTTTAAGTCGCTCTACCATTCTAAGAAATAAAGGGATTAAGCGCTTACACTGCTTGGCCGTGCGATGCTTCTTCATCAGTAAGCGATGGAGCCGTTGTTTGAACTGATAGACTGCAGCAATGGCAGGTTGCTGTTGCAAGTAGCTCTCTCGTTTATTTAACCGTCTAATAGTTAAGTTGGCCTCATTCGTTCTTAAAGCAGCCAACAAACCCCGTTGATGTTTCATTTGAGGATCTATCTGTTGATAGGTCTGAAGACACATCTGATTCAATAAACGAATGACATGGAACCTGTCTGCCACAATTTTAGCATTAGGAAAATAACGTTTGATTAAAGAGCGGTAACTACTACTTAAATCAATACAGACAACTAAAACCTTTTCTCGACCTTCCAAAGTGCTCAGATAAGCTTCTAAGTCTTTTGCTGAACGTCCTGCAACGACATCATATATTTTATGCTTCGCTAGATCACAAAAGGTAGTCGCATAACCTACTTTTCTATTAAACGAATGCTCATCTAATCCAAGAACCCGAGGACAGGAACGATTTAATATCTTCTTATGTCGAAGCTCATAACCGTAATGATACCAACGCTCAACCGTCGATTTTCCAAGCTTTAAATCACGAGATAAGTCTTTTTGACTCATTCCTTTACTGTGATAATGAAACACCTGTTTCCGTAAGCTCTATGTGGCTCTTTGATGTTTGCCTATCCCCGCAAAACGCTGATTGAAATAGCGGTTACATGCAGGACAATAATACTTATGTGCTTTTATAATCAAGTAACTACGACGTAGGCCAATAGATTCGTGGCGAATTCGTCGTGTAAAACTGTCTTTTTTACGTAACTTCTTATTATTACAATGAATACAGCAAACCACACCATGATAACTGACTTCTATTAAAACCGGGTTCTCTCCACTCACTTTTTTAATAGAATATCCCGGTAAATTTAGGATACAATCTTTCTTGGGCGTTTTAATCTTCCTTTTGACCGTCAAATCAAAGAGTTAGTCTAGACTAACTTGATTAAAATGCCCCCTTCTTTGAGGTAGAGCCAGGTTTTGCCGTTCGTTTAGACTTACTTTTTCTTTTGCCTTGTCTAATCAATTGGCATTCATCGTATAGCTCTTTAGAAATTAAAGTGGGGTGGACATGTTTATACAAAATGTCATTGTATTTCATGTATCCGTAGTAAAATGGGTTTTGTAAAATCTGCTCAACCTGACTTTTTGAAATCTTACAGCCTTTTTTGCTTCTCAATCCTTCCTCGGTAATTCGTAGCCTTATCTCATTCATGGAGTATAAACCTGTGGCATACTCCTCAAACATTTTTTTTACCAAACTCCCCCGCACCGGATCAATAGTAACCTCAACTTTTTCCTTTTTCTTATCCACGCGCTTACTGTTAAGATAACCCAAGGGGGAATCGCCAAGAATAGTGCCTTCATCCAACTTTTTCTTAGCGCTTCGTTTCACATTATCTGAAATTTTATTTCGGTAATCATTGGCAAGCAGCACATCAAGATTTTTTCTAAACTTATCGGAGCTATCCATGTCTTTATGCTCAATAAATTTAGTTTTAGCATAGTGGATCTCGAGCCGACCTTGATTAATCAGCCGCTGTAGATCGATATATTGTTCGTCAAAATCTCGCTGCAATCGATCAACGCAATAACATAGAATGATAATTTTATCTTTTTGAGCTTTAACGAAATTGACCATTTTTGAAAATTCAGGTCTCCCCGTTGCCGTGGAGCTTTCAACGATCTTGAATTGTTCTACGACCTTAAAATTATTTTTTATGGCATATTCATAACAGCACTGAATTTGTGCATCCAGTGAATGACCCTCTTCTTGATCTTTGGATGAAACTCTTGCAAATATCACAGCTTTCATAACTCATTACCTCTTTATACTGCTTTATAAATAACCAAATTTGAATAACGGCTACTCTAATTCAAAACCTTTTAAAATCCCAGCTCTTTCATGCTCTGGACTTGTGCCATAGCAAGAAATAATAACGCCTTGGTTTTTTTCATGCCCTAAATTTTGAGCCAAGTTTGAGATTAACAATGGAGAACGATCACCGCGCATCATTTTTCTTGTGATAGCATGCCTAAATGAATGAGGTTTATAATAAGGAAGATCATTATCTTTAAATGCTTGTTGAAAAATCGTCCTAATAG
>NZ_JBAQZB010000155.1:0-1845 GCF_049790535.1 Legionella sp. | reverse complement strand
TTCTTATGGTATTGGTTTGAATTTGTAGCCATTTCAGATGGTTTTCATAATCTTCCCGCTCTGCTTCGTTAAAGTTCATTACTTCAAGTACATTGAGCGCTTTTTTTAGTCCTGTATTTTCTTCCAGGCTTTCTGGTAGGTTGTCCTTATCCAGTAAACTATATTTGGTTAAAAAAGCTACCCAGATATCAAGGGAAGTTTTTATCTTCGCGATTACATCTGATAGCTCGTTGCTGACACTGTCCGCAAACTTCTTAAGCTCTATCGTATGTAGTTCAAGGTCTTTAAAATACTTTAGACCATTCTCTTTTTCAACAATATGAAACACATTATGGTACTTGTCGGATTCTGGGATGCTGGTGAAGTTAAGAATATGAATTCCTATAGCCTTTGAGAGATTAGCGTCATCTTCTGCTTCTTTTAATTGTTCGGTGTATAATTTAGCCCAGTAATAGAGTGCCCTCTTATTGTAATCAGCTTCATCACTGATTTGAATCTCAATATTGAAGCGCTTGCCCTCTATACCTTTCGCTTTAATGTCTAAAATCGATAATTTATCATTGCGGAAGTTTTTGGGGTTATAGGGATTGAGCAAGGTAATTTCTGATACTTGGTCTTCTTCAGAAATAATCGAATTAATCAATGAGATAAGCAGGTCTTTATTCTCTTCAACACCGAAAATTTTCTTAAATGCGATATCTACACGGGGCGTAATTCTTTGCATGATTTATAGCTGTTCTCTTAAGCCAGTAGTCCTAATTATTATGTACTAATCGACAATGGCCATGTTATTTTGAATAAGCTGAATTTTATCATAACGATACTTAGCATTACAGTAATAACTTACTTTCTCAGAACTCATCTGTGTTGCATCACATTAAAGGTAACCCAAATTAGTGCCAATAAGAGCTTACACTAATATGGATAATCCTTTGATAGCGATTAGATTCAAGAGTTTCAGTGATGTACCCCTTGGGCGTTTCTCACCTTGTTCCCACTGCTTAATAGTCGATGAGGAGGTATTCAGGTATTTGGCAAATACAGCTTGGCTTACATGCTCTTTTAAGCGAAGAGTTTTTATCTCTTGAGCGGTAAGCTCTTTTATTGGCGGCAAGCATAAGGTATCAAATTCATGCATTGTTGTGACATCAATAATACCAGCATCATACAGCCCTTTTGCTGACTCATGGACAACTTCTAAAATTGATTTATCCATTGTTCACCTCTATCTTAATTAATTCACCTCGTAAAATAGTACGAGAGAGTTCTTCTTCAGTTAAATTTAAGTAAATCGTAGCCAATCTCTTTAATGCTTTCAGTTCCTTCTCATCAATGTTTTCTTTCTTACTCTTGGCAAAGCCATAAATAAAAAATGCTTTGTCATTTATTTTAAAAGCTAATATCGTCCGTACTCCGCCACTTTTTCCTTTATTTCCTACAGAGATACGTTTCTTATAAACATTACTGCCTAAATTGGCTTCATAACTCCCTTGATTCATTTCCTTAATGGCCTCGTTGAGGGTTTCATCGGAAATACCCTGTTTCTCTACCCACTTATGAAATGCACTATTTTTAAAACCATTCATTTTTTGCTCTTTTAATTAATTATAACACTTAGTGATATAGATTCAAGGGGAAGAGCCATGATTGATAGCCTGAAGGAAAGTCCTTTTGAGTCATTAAAAACTCTGGGTAAAACATTATATCAATGGCGGGACGAAGTGGTTAGAATGTGGCGGTTTACAAAAAACAACGGCATAACAGAAGGGTTCCATCGTAAGATGAAACTCATTCAACGTCGTGCTTATGGATTTAGAAATTTTGAAAATTACAGGTTAAGAGTTA
>NZ_JBAQZB010000154.1:0-101601 GCF_049790535.1 Legionella sp. | reverse complement strand
GCACTTACCGCAGATCGCATGCCTGGTGTTCCACAAATTTGGGCAGCACTCATTGCCTTAATTAGTGAAGGATTTGAAGATGCTCATTATTTTTTAGGACATCACGACCATAATCACGACCATAATCACAACCATCATCACGCCCATAATCATGAACACCATCATGAACACAAACAGCTTGGAGCTCATCAACATCATGAACACGCTCATCATGATCTTCCACACTTACTAAAAGAACATCTTGAAACTAATGTAGGCCATAACCATAATGACGATATTCCCTCCAGAATTCTAAAAACGATTACCATTCCTTTATATGCTTTGGCTGCAACCTGGGATTGTTTGGCAAGTAAATTAAATAAATCCAGTGATTCAATTAATAATAAAAAACGAACACTTACCTTTACCAGAGCTTGGGATAAACAGCGAGGAAACAAAAAAGAAGTTGACGTAAATTTACCGGTTAATGTACAAAAAACATCAGCAGAATGGCAAATGGAACATAGCCTTTTTTTGATTCAAAAATATGAGAAAAAACACCTTAATAAAATAGTCATTGGAAGCACAATTGCCAAAGAGAAAAAACAGGAGTTACTTAAATTACAAAAGACTTTACGTGAAGCAGATGTGCAATCGTTACCAGGGATATTAAAAGAAACTGAAAAAAATGCGGTATTGCATCAACATCGATTATTTGCGTACCCCGGAAAACAAACCAGTACACAGATATTTATTGAGAAATTACCACAGCGAGTTGGTATAACCAGTGCTGCATAAACTAAATGGGACATGAATTATAAAAACATTAGTTTCATAAGATGCTCCCAGGCAAATACCCCCTCATCAATTGGGCCAAAATTTCGTTTAAAATCAAAAAAAGGAGGATTTGGCATCTAATTATGGTTTAAAAGCGATCATGAAAAGCTTTTAGCAATACATCCGGCCCTAAGGCTAGGGACTACAGGCCTCGGTCTTCGACCTTCCTTGGCCTGCAGCGTGAGTCTCATCAGATTCACTTGAAGATTCCGATGAAAAAAAGACTAAACTAGAATTATTTCTCTCTTTGTTTTTTATATCAGCACAAGCATTCAATTTTTTAATATACCATGCGTGCACTATTTTTAGATCGGCTTTCGAATAATGTTTAGGAACAAATTCACTTGCCAGTTCAACTACATATGAGGGTTCAACACCAAATTTTTTCACTATAAAATCAAGCGTCTTATTTATAATAAGGTGAATCCTTAGTACTTAATAAACAATATAGGAGCCTTGAATCTAAAGGTATGCCTTTATTGATCAACCATTTAAAAATCGATAGGTTTTCATCTGGTCGTTCTTTAGTATATCTATCTAAAAATAAAAACATTACATTTTCTTTCATCTCTAAAAGATTTATCCACTGTATTGGGGAGCGAACATCAAAACCTTTGCTAATAAGATGGTCAACAAAGGGAATGATTTTTTCTTTATTTTCAGCGTATGGGATAAATATCAATTTATGTAGGTGATCTAATTCCCTTGGGTATACTGGAAAATGCCCTGATTTAAAAACAGGCATAGAATATAAACTCTCTTTTTTAGAACCCCTCCAACTATGACCTCGTTCATATTGAATAAGCCCATCCAATTGACATAATTCCTCTTCAATATGTTTTTCTAATTTATCACGATAAGCATATTTCTTAAATAAAGCATCATCCTCAAGCTCCCCGGTAGCTGCTGGATCAATTGTGCGGAGAATCTCTGCTATAAAAATTCTATAGATGGCATCATTCTGATGTTTTTCAAAGTAAGGGGCTTCATAATTCTTAGCCCTCTCTAACATTTTTATACAAGTAAGATTTTTATCACCGTTTACAAAAAAGAAACCATTTTCTATATAATGATCAATATCGTTATTAAAATCGAATCTCACTTGGCTGAACGACTTTTCTATTAAAGGCAAGACATCAAAATGATTAGTTTGTACTTTTAAATTAGAAGGTATAACACAATCAAAATCAGCAATGGCTGCCTCGCTAATATTCAATGTATGGAGATTTGCTCCTATATAAATCTTGACTAAATCAATTATATCAGCAAATTTTAATTTATTTTTCTGCAGAAACTCGAGAAGTTTAAAATCTTCTTTCACTAGCTCAAAAAAATCATAGATTTTTATATTTAACTTGTTAACCTTACAATCATTTTCAAGCTTATTGAATGATTTATCTATTTCTTTACCTATTTCGGTATTTTTTTGAAGATTAACTTGAATTATGTGTATGTTACGATCGAGCGATGAATGAGCAATGACATTTTGTAGAAATGGGTGTTTTGCTGAATTGAATATAGGACAATAATCTTCAGAAAAATTAAACGATGAATTATTAGTAACCCAAATTAGAATAATATCTTTGATCTTATGTTCACTTGGCATATTATTTTCTCCTATAAAAATCGAGATTTAAATAATAATTTATGAGCAACTTCAAGAGTACAGACTGTTGCTGAAAATGTCTTTAAAATTTCCTTATTGATTAAATAAGAATTAACCATACCATGAAACCGATGTACAATCTAACTTTATAAAAATTTATTGATTTTTAAAGCAAAAGTAATATTAAAGATAGAATACTTTTAACCTTCAGCATTCTGCAAATTTAATAATCTCCTCGATTGTCCGCACAGTCTGGCTAATTAATGGCAGATTTTGATGTGATTCTACATTTAAACGCAATAAGGGTTCCGTATTAGAGGAGCGCAAATTCAAACGCATTTGCTCAAACTCAAGACTAATACCATCTGTTCTATCTATTTTGGGAGCAAATTTGGAAAAATGAGCTTCGACTACCTCCATAATTTGCTGTGGTTCTTTCACTGTGTAGTTAATTTCACCACTACATGGAAAAGCTGCAACCCGTTCATTAATAAGATGTCCCAGTGATTGTCCTGTTTTGCTCATAAGCTCAATAACCAATAACCATGGAATCATGCCACTATCACAATAAGCAAAATCACGAAAATAATGATGTCCACTCATTTCACCACCATATACAGCATTTTCAATGCGCATACGTTCTTTAATAAAAGCATGGCCCGTTTTGCATTGGATGGCCTGTCCTTTAGCACGAGCAACAATATCCAGTGTATTCCATGTTAACCGTGGATCATGAATAATTTTCTCACCAGGATTTTTTTCCAAAAAAGCTTCTGCCAATAATCCAACCAGGTAATACCCTTCAATGAATTCACCACGATTATCGAACAAGAAACAGCGATCAAAATCACCATCCCAGGCAATTCCCATGTCCGCATTGTGTACTTTAACCATTTTTGCAGTAATTTTCCGCTTTTCTGGCAACAATGGATTAGGAATTCCATGGGGAAAATCACCATCTGCTTCATGATTAATTTTAATAAAGGTGACGGGAATATTTGCTGCTATAAAACGAGATTCAATTGCATCAATAACATGACCTGCTGCGCCATTCCCAGCATCAACCAACAATTTTAAAGGTCGTAATTGATCCATTTGAATGTAAGTCAGCAGATGACTTACATAAGCATCGAGAATAGAAACTTGTTGCAATTGGCCTTTTTTTTCGGCTAATTGAAATTGCTGTTCCACTACCATTTGCTTGATAACATGTAAACCACTATCACCACTAATAGGAGCGGCACCTTTACGTACTAATTTCATACCATTATAGTCAATTGGGTTATGACTCGCCGTTACTTCGATGCCCCCATCAACCTCCAGGTGAAACACAGCAAAATAAACTTCTTCTGTACCTGTCATACCAATATCAATTACATCGGTGCCTGCATCCATAATTCCGCGTGCCAATGCTTGTTTTAGCGGCTCACTGCTATGACGCACATCACTACCCAGCACAACAGAACGTGCTTTTAAAAATTTGGCATAGGCAAAACCAATGCGATAGGCAATGTCTTCAGTTAACTCGAGTTCGAGTTTACCGCGAATATCATACGATTTAAAACATGCAATGTTCATATTAAACCCGTCCATAATTATCTTGAAAACGTACGATGTCGTCTTCTCCCAAATAATCACCGCTCTGTACTTCGATCATTACCAGATCAAGAACACCAGGATTTTCTAATCGATGTTTGCGACCGGCAGCAATATAAGTCGATTCGTTCACGCGAACAAAAAATTCTTCCTCGCCATTTACAACCTTTGCCATACCACTTACCACAATCCAATGCTCACTGCGGTGATGATGCATTTGCAGACTTAAACTTGCACCTGGTTTTACTTCAATTCGTTTAATCTTAAAGAATTCATTTTGCTCAAGAATAGTATATGTTCCCCAGGGTCGATGTACCGTACGATGTAATTTATAAGCTGCATGTTCGCCCGCCTTTAATTGGTTATAAATATTTTTCACATCTTGCGCCCTTGACCTATCAGCTACCAACAATGCATCAGGTGTATCAATAATCAGTAAATTATCAATGCCAACACCACCAATGAGACGACCACTACTTTTAATGGTGCAATCAGCTACGTCATGCAGTAATACATCGCCTTCAATGCGATTCCCTTTTAAATCTGGGATGATTAATTCATCTAGCGAAGTCCAGGAACCTACATCGCTCCAGCCAATCTGGCACGGTATAACCGCCATATTCGCAGATTTTTCCATAACAGCGTAATCAATTGAATTATCAGGAACGAGTGCAAAAGTTTTTTCTTCCAGTTCCAGACCCATAATAGATTGATGTTTTATAGGACACGAATGGGACAAACAGGTGCGCACTGTCGCAAGAATTTCAGGGCAATGTGATTCCATAGCACGTAACATCGTGCCAGCAGCAAATAAGAACATTCCTGAGTTCCACAAAAAACGACCTGAAGCAACATAGTGTTCTGCTTTTTCTAAAACGGGTTTTTCCACGAAACGCACCACCTCAGTAGCATTTGTTTCGATATAGCCATACTCTGTCTTCGGTTCTGTAGGGGAGATACCAAAGGTAACTAATTTATCATCTTGCGCTAATACCAAAGCTTCAGAAACAGCATTTTGAAAAGCATTTTGGTCTAAAATTAAATGGTCAGCAGCAAGTACCAACATCATGGCATTTTCACCATGCATTTGAATCGTTTGCAAAACTGCAGTAGCAATAGCGGCGGCTGTATTACGGCCAAAAGGCTCCGTAATATATTTAATTTCTATACCACTCTGATTGATCTCAGCGCTTTCTTCAATAATTTTAAATAAAAATTCTTTATTCGTAACAATCAGTGTTTCATGTACATCAGGTAACAATGCACCTCTGATAAACGCTTTTTGAAACAGGCTTTGACCATCAGCAAGACGTATAAATGGTTTTGGATGCAATTCACGAGACACAGGCCAAAGGCGTGAACCAGCTCCCCCACAAAGAATGATTGGAATTAATGGCATATAAATCCTCTTGTTCATACTTCATTCAAAACGCTATTGCAACGATAAATGAAATCTATAATTAATTGCTCTGTAACAACAGTTCCTGAGCATGAGAGCGTGTCTGTTCAGTAATTTTCAAACCACCCAACATTCGAGCAATCTCATCTATTTTTTCTGCTGATTCAAGTAAAGAAATACGAGTAAATGTTTGGGTACTATCACTTTGTTTTTCCACCATAAAATGATTATGTGCTGAAGCAGCAACTTGAGGTTGATGAGTTACACAAAATACCTGCAAACGCTCACCCAATTTTCGTAACATTTGGCCTACAAGGGCAGCTGTAGCACCGCCAATTCCTACATCTACTTCATCAAACAATAAAGTAGGGGTTGAACCTTGTTGTGCGGTGATCATTTGGATGGCTAAACCAATACGAGACAATTCTCCACCCGAAGCAATTTTACTTAATGAATCCGGCTGCATCCCAGGATTTGTACACACTTTATATTCTACCTTGTCCAAACCATGTATCTGCATTTTCTCCAAAGGAGATAAAGCAATTTCAACCCATCCTTTAGGCATACCCAATTTTTGGATACTGGCAGTGATTTCCTTTGCCAATTTTTGTGCTTGTATTTGTCTTCTCTCTCTAAGCGTGTATGCTGCGGCTTCATAAGCAGCAACCAATTGGCTGCGCTGCCGCAGTAAATCAGCCAATTTACTTTCGCTATGCTGCAGGTTTGTCAATTCGTTCTGCAACTGTTGGGCATGAATATGTAATTGGCTACTATCAATATGGTATTTACGTGCAAGCTGATGAATAATGCTCATGCGTGTTTCGATGTCATGTAACCGTTCCGGATCAAGAGAAATGTGTTCAGCAAATTGTTGCATTTCATCAATTACCTCTTCACATTGAATTAATGCATTATTAATCAATTCGTAGCTGTTCTTGATTTGTGCCTGCTCCTGCGGTAATTGACTTATAAAAGACACTATTTGATTTAAAATAGTACATATATTGGGTTCGTTCTCAGCATTTAATAAATGAAGTACCTGTTGGCTGGAGTGCAAATAGTCCTTAGCATGATGCAACATTTGGTGTTCTTGATGCAATGCCTCAACTTCATGTTCATGCAAATTCAACGCAGAAAGTTCTTCAATTTGAAATTTTAATAGTTCAATGTGATCAGTCTGTTGCTCCTGATTTTGCAGGGCATCAATTTCTTGTTGAATCTTGGAGCATTGTTTGTAAAGGTAGGCTACTTCTTCTAATAAAGGTTGATTCTTGGCATATTGATCTAATTGTTGTCGGTGTGTTGCATGCTGCATTAACATCTGATATTGATGCTGACCATGAATGTGCACCAATTTTTCGCTTAATTCTTTTATTTTTTGCAGAGGAAAAGGCTGACCATTTATATAGGATTTGGAACGGCCTTCAGCATAAATGACACGACGCAAATAAATTTCACCTGTGTCACAGGGTATGTCCTGTTCTGTTAACCAGTGCGCAGGTTCTGAATCCTGATGCACATAAAAACTCGCGGTAATATCACATTTATCTTGACCAGGGCGAATCACTGAAGCATCCGTTCTATCCCCTAACGCCAACATCAATGCATCGATCATAATGGATTTACCTGCACCGGTTTCACCGGTAAAGGCGGTCATTCCCTCAGAAAAATCTAATTCCAATTGGTGTACAATCGCAAATTGTTCAATGCACAGAGTGGTGAGCATGATTTATCCCTGATGTTTGGATTCCCAACCAAGTTTAGATCGTAATGTATCATAATAATGATAATCAAGGGGATGTAATAGTCGTAATTGATAGCCATCTTTTTGAATAACAACTTTTTGGCCAGGCTTTACCATGCGTGACTCATGACCATCACAGCTCACCCGCAGATCGGATTCATTCCATTGGCTGATGTGCAGCTCAATTTTTGCTTCCCCATCAATAACTAAAGGACGTGAGCTTAAGCTATGGGAAAACATGGGCACTAAAACGATGGCATTTAATTGCGGATGCATAATTGGACCACCTGCAGATAAAGCATAAGCAGTAGAACCTGTAGGTGTTGAGACAATCATACCATCTGAACGATAATGACTTACTAATTGCTCATTGACATACACAGAAAACTCAATCAAATGGGTTTCGTTACCTCGTGATAAGACAACATCATTAACTGCATCGCCTTCAAAATAGGTACTCGTTTCGTCATAAATTTTCGTGTGCAACAAAAAACGTTTTTCTTCGGTATATTGTCCGGCTAAAACGGCACTCAGCTGTATTTCAATATCATGCGGTAAAATATCAGTGAGAAACCCTAAGCGTCCTCGGTTAATACCGACAACAGGAGTATTTACCTTAGTGGACATACGTGCAGCTGAAAGCAAATTTCCATCACCGCCAATAGCAATAATTAAGTCATTTTTTTTACCCATCTCCTTTTTGGTTAAGACAGGTAATTTCATATCAAAACCATGCAGTGTATCAATATGCTGATACACTGTAACATTTTGCTTTTGCAAAAATTCAACCAGGCGCTGTAAGCTTTCGCTTACCCCCTGATTTGCTCGATGTTGACGTGCGTATAAAATGACGCGTTTAAATTTACTCTTCACTATTTGAGACTCGTGATGCTTTTTTACGTTCATGTTCTTTCAATGTTTTTTTACGAATGCGAATCGACTGTGGCGTTATTTCCACCAATTCATCATCATCAATAAATTCTAATGCCTGTTCCAAGCTTAATTTGATTGGTGGCGTTAAGATGATGTTTTCGTCCGTGCCTGAAGCACGCATATTGGTTAATTGCTTTTCTTTGGTTACATTTACGACCAAATCATTATCTCGGGCATGAATTCCTACAATCATCCCTTCATAACAAACTGTTTGCGGCTCGACAAATAAACGACCACGATCCTGCAAATTAAATAAAGCAAATCCACGGGCAATACCCTGACAATTAGCAATTAATACACCATTTGCCCGTTTACCAATACGCCCTTTAATTGCAGGGCCATAATGATCATAAACATGATACATCAAACCCGTACCGGAAGTGGATGATAAAAATTCGTTATGAAAACCAATAAGGCCGCGAGTAGGAACAATATAATCAAGTCGTACACGCCCTTTCCCATCGGGAACCATATTCTGCATCTCACCACGACGTTCACCTAATTTTTCCATGATGCTGCCTTGATGCGTCTCTTCCACATCGACAGTTAAGCGTTCATAAGGTTCTTGCTGTTCACCATCAACCTCACGCATAATCACTTCTGGTTTACTGATTGCTAATTCATAACCTTCACGACGCATGGTTTCAATAAGAATGGATAAATGCAATTCTCCTCGACCAGAAACTTTGAATTTATCAGGATCTTCACACTCATCAACACGCAATGCGACATTATGCAGTAATTCAGTCTCTAACCGCTCACGAATTTTTCGTGATGTAACAAATTTACCTTCTTGACCTGCAAAAGGTGAATCATTTACCTGAAACGTCATGCTGATCGTAGGCTCATCCACAGACAACGCCGGTAAACCTTCAACCATAGACGGATCACAAATAGTATCGGAAATCTTCAAGCCTTCAATACCCGTAATGGCAATGATGTTACCCGCATTGGCTTCTTCAATTTCAACACGTTCCAAGCCTTTGAAACCCAGCAACTGTAATAAGCGACCTGAACGAATAGTGCCTTCTTTATCAATAATTTTTACTGGAGATTTTGCTTTTATTTGTCCACGACTAATGCGACCAATCCCAATAGTCCCTACATAAGATGAATAATCTAAAGAACTGATTTGCATCTGGAAAGGACCTTCGGCATCTACTTTAGGCGCATCTACTTTATTAATAATTGTTTGTAATAAAGCACTCATGTCAATAGCTTCATCTTCTAATTCCAGCTTGGCATAACCATTTAATGCTGAAGCATAAACCACAGGAAAATCCAATTGCGCATCTGTTGCCCCAAGATTATCAAACAGATCAAATACCTGATCCATAACCCAATGCGGCCTGGCTCCCGGACGGTCAATTTTGTTGATTACTACGATAGGATGTAATCCACGCGCAAACGCTTTTTGAGTGACAAAACGTGTTTGTGGCATCGGGCCATCAACAGCGTCCACCAAAAGCAATACACTATCTACCATAGATAAAATACGTTCGACCTCTCCCCCAAAATCAGCATGTCCTGGAGTGTCAACAATATTAATTTGATAATTATTCCAATAGACACACGTATTTTTCGCAAGGATAGTAATGCCTCGCTCCTTTTCTAAAGCATTAGAATCCATGACACGCTCTACTTTAGGTGCCCTCTCATTTAGAGTACCAGTCTGTTGTAATAATTTGTCTACAAGTGTGGTTTTACCATGGTCTACGTGAGCAATAATGGCAATATTGCGAATTTGATCAATCATAAATAGCCTTTAGAGGAAAAAACGAAGTATTTGTTCATAGATTTAACATTATACACGAATAGATGGCTAAAACCTATTGGGCACCAAAATATTACATCAACTTACTAACGCGTTCGAATTTAAATAAAACCCATTGGTTAATAATTAAAAGCTTAGCGAACAGAACAAGTTAATTTTTGCTAAACTAATAGTGAAAGACTTAAAAAAGGATGGCTATGAACCAATTAATTCTGCATCCCACCGATATGAGTCAATGGCATGCTTTAGTCAATGAGGCTCAAGCAGCAACTCAGCTTATCTTGAATGAAAACACTGAAAGTTATCTGGTGTTTTTATTAATGCGTTTTTCTCAAACGCCTAAACTAATGGAATCCATCGTCGCGCTTGATTTTTTAGAATCCCAGCACCGACCTCGACCTTTACAAATGCAATTCATGCGTGATGTTGGCGATAAAAGTTTACTCTTTTGTGGTCTTTTTCCTGGTATTGCGACACGACGTCATGTCAGTTTGAATTATTTTTTTGAATTAGGGCAGAGCGCTTATTTAACAGTAGGAGAACTGGAGGAAAAACCATCTGCTGATTTATATTTTCAATTAAGCGAACAATTCGCAATGTTACAACAAATACTTCAGGCGATGCGTGGAGAATACTTGAACTTAAATCAAATAGATTACCCGATTTTATCTTCGACAAAATTTACCCTTCAGTAATGAAATAGCGGAACCAAAACCTACTTTGAGAATGATATTCTTCTTTCCGTTGACGATCCGAACTGAATACCCGCAACGTAGGTGTAGAGATCATTGTTGATCATAACTCTTGATGAAACAACATCGTTACATCAATAGAATCAAAAACATAGTTTTGATTACAAAAATCACAACAAATATCAATTTGGCCTTTTTCTTTTATGAGTTTTTGTGCTTCCTCTTTACCTAAAATATAAATAACCTGCTTCATTTTTTTATGACTGCAACGACACTTAAAATGTATTTCACGACCATCAAAGATCCTAATTTCTGTCTCATTATAAAGACGATAAAGTAACGTTTGATTATCAAGAGTAAGTAATTCTTCCTCGCTCACTGTTTGCCCCAATTGGACCGCGTATTCCCAAAACTGTTCTCTATGAGTAGAGTTTTCTCCTGGCATTAATTGCAGTAACATTCCTGCAGCTGCTGAATCATTAACCGCCAACCAGACTCGGGTTGAAATTTGTTCCGATCGCGCAAAGTAATTTATTAGGTTTTCACTCATGGATGTTGCTTCAATGGGTACAGTACTTTGATAAGCATTCGTTTGATTGTCTTGATTAAGGGTCATCACCATGTGACCAGTAAGAAATGCACTTACATAATCTGTGGTTTGCAAATTTTCTTCAAATTGAGCAAATGCTCTTACATTAAGATCATGATCACATTGCACTAATAGTAAAGGCAAACGTTTATCACCTTGAAACTGAAGATTTAAACTGCCTTCAAATTTAATACTGGATGCCAATAACAAACAAGATACTAAGGCTTCACCCAAAAGATTTTTTACCATGGGTGGATAATTACGTTGCTCCATAATGGTTTGATAGGTTTTTTCAACATAAACAATTTCACCACGAATAGGGGCATGTTCAAAAATAAATCGCTGCAAGACATCCGCTTCGTTCATAACAAACTCGTATTAGAAAATAAGCATTATTCTAACATAATTTTTTCCTGTTATTTCTGGAGAAATTAATATCATCAACTATGCTTAAAATAACAGCGAACAATTTAAGGAAGAATCATGATCGATAAAAATCTATTTGCTCCTTTCATCAAAACTTTAGACAAAATCCTTTTAGGTATTGAAGAACCTCAAGAAGCAAATAATAAAGAAGATGAATTCATTGAAATTGATACCGAAGAAGAGTTTGATGTAAAACGGTCCATTAATTAATTATTGCTTCTCTGCTACTCTAAAGTAATAATTCGCTCTTTATAGAGCGAGAATTAAGCATGCTAAACAGCCAACAACTGGCAGCCGTACACTACATAAATGGTCCACTCTTAGTTCTTGCTGGAGCAGGAAGCGGTAAAACACGAGTAATTACACAAAAAATCAATTACTTAATTACTACTTGTGGGTACGCTGCTCATACATTATGCGCCGTAACATTTACCAACAAAGCAGCCAACGAAATGCGTGCTCGCGTGGCAACAGATCTTCCTGCCACCAAACGACGTGGTTTGAAAATCGCTACCTTTCACACCTTAGGCTTAAGTATGATTAAACGAAATTTGACGTTATGCTCTTTAAAAAAAGGATTTTCTATTTTTGACAGCGAAGATTGTTTACAGGTTTTACGTGGTTTGCTGCCAATAAATAGAGCGACAGAGCGCGATTTTGTGCTACAAATTCAACAACGTATTTCGTGCTGGAAAAATAGTTTTTTAACTCCAGAACAAGTCATTCACAATCCCCCTAATGTACCCTTATACGAAGAAGCGGCTCTCCTCTATCCACAGTACCAACAAGCATTGAAAGCCTATAATGCCGTTGATTTTGATGATTTGATTCGCTTGCCAGTAAGTTTGTTAAGCGAACATCCATTTGTATTAGACTATTGGCAAAATAAAATTCGTCATTTACTCGTAGATGAATACCAAGACTCCAATACCAGTCAGTACCTTTTAGTAAAATTGCTCACCGGTGTACGCGCACATTTTACGGTGGTTGGTGATGATGATCAGTCAATTTACGCCTGGCGAGGTGCAAAACCTGAAAATTTAAGGCAATTACAAGAAGATTATCCTCAATTAAAAATAATTAAACTAGAACAAAATTACCGTTCCACTAACATTATTTTACATGCTGCCAATCAGCTCATTTCCAATAATCAACATCTTTTTGAAAAAAAATTATGGAGTGAGTTAGGTCATGGTGATTTATTACGTGTTATTCGCTGTAAAGATGAGCAGGATGAAGCAGAACAAGTAGTTGCTGATATGATCTCGCATAAAATGCGTGTTCGCACTGAATATGGTGACTACGCCATTCTTTATCGCGGCAATCATCAATCACGAACTTTTGAAAAAGTACTTCGTCATTATGGTATTCCTTATAAAATCAGTGGCGGTCAATCATGGTTTGCCAAATCTGAAGTTAAAGATATCTTTGCTTATTTAAAACTGCTATGCAATGAAGCAGATGATGCTGCTTTTTTAAGAGTAATTAATACGCCCAAACGCGGTATTGGTGAAATTAGCCTTAATGCTTTGGGCCACTATGCCCAAGACAGAGGAATCAGTCTTTATACGGGAGCAGATCATCTTGCCTTGACTGAACTCATAGAGGATAAACCCCGTGCTGCCTTATTGCATTTTAAAAAGTGGATGGAAGGAATAAAGAAGCATTTGGATTCCGGCTCGATAATAGAGCAATTAAAACAAATGATTGATGACAGTGGCTATGAAGCTTATATTTACGAACAGTGCGACACGCCCGCTAAAGCACAAAAAAGAATGGATAACGTCTGGGAATTACTGGAATGGGTTGACCGGTTATTGGCTAAAAATTCAAAACTTACTTTAACGGATGTGATTAATAAATTAATTTTAATTGATATCCTCGAACAAGCCGATGATCGAACTACGGATTTCTTACAATTAATGACCTTACATGCATCCAAAGGTTTAGAGTTTCCTTATGTTTATCTAGTTGGTATGGAAGAAGAACTATTGCCTCATCGTGTAAGTATTGACGACGATCAGATCGAAGAGGAAAGACGGCTAGCCTATGTAGGTATTACCCGAGCACAAAAAGGACTGTGTTTTACCTTAGCGAATCAAAGACGCCGTGGAGGAGAAATGCAGGATTGTCTACCCAGCAGATTTTTGGAAGAATTGCCATCGAATCATCTGGAATGGTTTGGTAAAAACGTGGAACGTTGTGAGGAACGGTCTAAAAATTTAGCGAAATCTCACTTAACTGGTTTAAAAAATATGTTGAGTAGCTCCTGATAGAGCATTACTAACGAAGGGGATTACATTCCTTCAGACATTCCAAAGCGAAAAAAGATGACTTCAATGCTTGCAAATGTCGCGAAAGAAGCATCCAGTTTGCAAAGAAGTGCTACTGAAATTACTTCATGTGTTACTGGATGCAAATTAACACGCCTATTGTTAAACAATGCGCCTTTATTTAGCATTTGTCTTATAGGTAACAGCCGTATAATCCAAATCTTTTTTATTAACAGCATCTTACTGCACGCAGTATATAAATGTGTGTTTTACACTTTCAACAAATCTACTGATATACTCCAATAATGAGAAAAAATATTATCCTGCTCATTGTTTCTTTTGCAATGTTTATGGAAGCGATAGATACAACGATCATTAATACCGCTATTCCTGTCATGGCACATAGTTTGAATGTTAATCCAATCGACTTAAAGTTGGCTTTGATTAGCTATCTGTTAAGTTTGGCAATTTTTATTCCTATTAGTGGTTGGATTGCGGATAAATTTGGTGTAAAAAAAGTATTCATTACTGCTGTTTGTGTTTTTACTTTAAGTTCAATTTGGTGCGGTTTTACAAAAAATTTAGAGGAATTGATTGCTGCACGAATAATACAAGGTTTGGGTGGCTCATTAACCATGCCTGTGGGGCGGCTCATTATTTTACGAACGTGTAACCGCGATGAACTCATTTCCAAAATGAGCCTTGTGGTCATGGTTGCTTCGTTAGGTATGATGCTTGGACCTTTGTTGGGGGGAATAATCACACATAATTTTTCTTGGCGCTGGATATTTTGGGTCAATATTCCTGTCGGCATTTTAGCAGTTCTTTTATCAATAAAACTATTACCGCCCATGCCCCCCGAACCAGTCCCCCCGCTGGATAAATTAGGTTTCCTTCTTTTTGGCAGTGGACTTGCGACCTTAACTTTTGGCTTATCGATGCTTAGTGAATCCGATTTCACTACGAACCACTCTCCGTTTATGCTGGGAGTTTCTTTTTTATTATTAGTGGCTTATGCTTCTCATCATGCTCGTAAAAAAAATTACCCTATTATTAAAGTAGAGCTATTACGAACACGTACTTTTTGTGTGGCCGTAATAAGTAATTTATTTGCACGCTTAAGCTTTGGTGGTACTCCTTTTTTATTGCCTTTAATGCTACAAATTGGCTTAGGTTTCTCCTCGCAACAATCTGGTTTTTTACTTGCGCCGATCGCTTTAGGCGTCTTTATAGTAAAACCTTTATCATTATATATATTGCGCTGTTTTGGTTATAAAAAATTATTAATTTTAAATACTACCTTGGTAAGTATTTCTTTATGGTCGTTTTGCTCTATCAGCATCTCGTCTACACTTTACGAAATTGCTATGTTAACCTTTATTTATGGATTTTTAATCGCGCTTCAATATACGGGCATGAATTCTTTAGCATATGCCAGCGTGAGCAAAAACGACATCAGTGCAGCAACAAGTATAATGAGTACCATACAACAATTAGCGCAAAGTTTTGGGGTCGCTGCTTCAGCTATTCTTATTAGCATCTTTTCAAGCCATCATCTTTTATCTGTCAAAGTGTTTCAACAAACCTTTTTAATGCTTGGCGTGTTAACCTTTTTATCAGGGACAATTTTTCTTTACCTGAAAAAGGATGATGCTAATGAATTAATTAATCCTCCCCAAAGATAAGTTGGGTGAATCATTAGAAATTTTAAAAAAAATCATCTATGATGTACCAGCATTATATGAGTTTTTGCATTAAATAGAAAAAAATTAAAAATATTTAATAAAAAAACAGCACAATTAATAAAATAATGCTACAATGAGCAGGTAATAATTTAGGAAATTTAACATGTCAGATAAAATACGCGGTACAGTAAAATGGTTCAATGAGTCCAAAGGTTTCGGTTTTTTAGAAAGTGGCGGTAAAGATTATTTTGTACATTTCAGTGCTATTCAGGGCAGTGGTTTTAAAACCCTTGCTGAAGGAGCGGCAGTAATGTTCAAAGCAAGCAATGGCCAAAAAGGTCCTCAAGCTGAAGAAGTTGAAGTAGTCTAATCATATTTACTTACACCCTGTTTGTTTTAAAATAATTCATTTTGAAATAAGTGGGGTGTTTTATTTTGTTCTTTATTAACTCCTGCTAAAAAAAATATAGATATCGATAGCTCCATGCTATTTACCTCTAAAAAATGGATTATTATATAATAAGTAACCTGTTTTTATTCCACTTTAAACATTAAAAAAGAAAGGAGTCATGAGGATGAATAAAAAGATTGCAGTTATTGTAGGAAGCTTACGCAAAGAATCCTTTAATAAAAAAATGGCTAATGTACTGATTTCTTTAGCACCCTCCTCTTTGAAACTAGAACTTATTGAAATTGGTAATTTACCTTTATACAACCAAGATTTAGATGATGAAAATACGGTTCCACCAGCCTGGACTCACTTTCGTGAACAAATGAAATCTTGTGAGGGCGTGATATTTGTCACTCCTGAATATAATCGATCAATTCCTGGCGTACTCAAAAATGCCATTGACGTAGGTTCTCGTCCTTATGGTTATAGTATCTGGAGCAAAAAACCTGGAGCAATCATTAGTGTTTCTCCGAGCGCCATTGGCGGCTTTGGTGCAAACCAACATTTGCGACAAACATTTGTATTTCTGGATATTCCGGTATTACAACAACCAGAAGCTTATATAGGACAAGCTGGGAATTTATTTAACGCCAAAAACGAACTTGTACGCGAAGATACAAAAAAATTCCTCAGCAATTTTATAGAAACTTATGCAAATTGGGTTGAGTTAAATACCAGGAGCGTTTCGTAATTTAGTTAAATTGTAGCAGCAGGTAATTCAACTGATGCTTTGTTTTCTCTGAATTGCTCTTTATTGTTTTTGTTAAAACAGAAAAACTTAATCTATTTTTAGCACTGGTTGCACAATATGCAAGTCCAAGAGCAACAGGTGTAGCAGTAGCACCTACAATAGTGCCGCCAATATACCAGTACCAACTGCCGTTTCCAAATATCCAAAAATAGCAATTGCAGCGGTAATTCCACTAGCTTGGCTTGATGTAAGACTTGTGCTCACTAATGCTGGCTGAACATATTCAATAAGCGTCCACAATCCTATTCCTAATCCATTGACACCACCTATGACCACCACCTATAGTCCCTACACCACAACCTTCTAAACAATCTATAATTAATCCTTATTTCTAAATCACGCGCAGTATATAAAATTTCAATAATTAATCAAAAAAATCTGTGAAATTTTCTGAATTAAAGATTCGAGAATACAGTATTAACCTGATGCAATTCACCACAAAGATTTGTTTCCATTTGAATTTTTATTTGAGCAGTTTTCAGTTTTTTACTTAAGAGATACAATAACTTACAATGGGCTGCCTCAGGGGTCATATCATGACCACTAATAAGGCCAGCCTGTTTTAATGTGTGCCCAGTGGGGTATTGACTCATCTCTACTCTTCCCTGTTGACATTGGGTGCAATTAATAATAATAACTCCACGGTTACACGCATCTTTGAGTAAATCTAAAAATCGTGAATCATTATTTTGTGCATTACCTGTACCGTAAGTCTCCAAAATCAAACCACGCAAAGGCTGATTTAAAATATAAGCAAGCACCTCTGAGGCAAAACCCGGAAATAATCTGAAATTTGCAATAAACTGTGGTTCAATGGTTTGCAAGCGGAAGGGTTTCTCAGGTAGTTTTAATGAAAGATTTTGATCTACTTTAATGTCAATACCTATGGATGCTAAATGCGGATAGTTGGGAGAATCAAAAGCATTAAACCCTTGCGCGCTAATTTTTTGTGTGCGATTACCTCGCAATAGACGCTGGTTAAAATAAATACATACTTCATGTATGGACTGATGCACACATAACCATAAAGATGTAATAATATTATCAATCGCATCATTACGTACTTCAGATAAAGGAATTTGGGAACCTGTAATGATCACCGGCTTACCTAAATTCTCCAGCATGAATGATAAAGCAGATGCAGTATATGCCATAGTATCGGTACCATGAAATACAATAAATCCATCATAATGATCGTATTCCTCTGCAATATCTTCAGCAATACGATTCCAATCACTCACCGTCATATTGGAAGAATCCAGCAAAGGCTGATATTCTTTAATAGAAAATTCAGGCATGTCAGGATGCCTGAGCAAGGAAATTTGCTCCAAAGCCGATGCTAAATAACCCGGAGCAGGCTCATATCCATTAGCTGTTTTGATGCAACTAATGGTGCCTCCTGTATTAATAATCATAACATTTTTTTTCATATGGCTTCCCAAAAACTCCTTTGTTACGTCTTAGACTAATGCCTAAATTATATAACTATTGCTGTCCCTGTGAAAGCGACTTTCAGTTTCGGGTTTTCTCTACCAAGGCAATAATTTAGATTAGCCTTTAAGTTACTTGATTTTTTTTAATAATAATTACGGATTTAATTGCAAAAGTCTTGTAGTTTATGGAAAAATCAAGGTATTAGCGGTTTAATCTAAACAGTGACATCATGGTGATTGATCGTGCCGGTTATCGGTTGAATGTAGGTATTATCCTTGTCAACGAACAAAATAGAGTTTTTTGGGGAAGAAGAAGTGGACATGATGCCTGGCAATTTCCACAAGGTGGATTAGCCGCAGGAGAAACATCCACGCAAGCAATGTTTCGAGAGTTACATGAAGAGGTAGGTTTAGATAAGGAAGATGTACACGTTATAGGCTCAACGAAGCGTTGGTTAAAATACAGACTTCCGAAACAATATCTACGTCATGGCAGCGAACCTATGGTTATTGGACAAAAACAAAAATGGTTTTTGCTCAAACTAATAGCCAGTGAGCAAAAAGTAAAACTGGATTTAAGCGATTCACCTGAATTTGACAGCTGGCGTTGGATCGATTTTCATGAGCCAGTAGGGCAGGTTATTTTTTTTAAGCGTCAGGTCTATGCTCAAGCGCTGAAAGAGCTGGAACCTTTGTTAAATAATCGCCATATATCTTATGGTTTGAAACGGAAAAAGAGGTAATCATAGGCCTACATGCTCAAGGTACTTAAACGAATAGTTCAAGAGGTCACCGCCGCGCAACGTCTCTCCGAGGCGCTAGGGATTCTGGTACAACAAATTAATAAAGCCATTAATGCCGAGGCCGCTTCCGTTTATCTTATTGATACCAAGCATGCGGAATATGTTCTCATTGCAACCGAAGGGTTAAATAAGCAAGCTGAGTTTCGCGTGCGCCTTTCCATTGATAGCGGTTTGATTGGCCAAGTCGGACGTCGTGAAGAGCCCATTAATCTGGAAAACGCTCCTTCGCATCCCGATTTTTATTCCCATTCCTTACTTGGTGAAGAGCGATTTAAAGCCTTTCTTGGCGTACCTATTATCCAACATCGAAAACTCTACGGGGTGTTAATTGTTCAACAAACAGAACAACGTTGTTTTGACGATAGTGAAGAGTCTTTTTTAATTACCTTAGCTGCGCAGCTTGGTGGAATTATTGCTCATGCTGAGGCAACAGGAGAGTTAGCTAAATTAACCCAACCCAAGCCTCTAGGAGGAGTCGATAAAGTCGAGCCCACGCTTACCACTTTAGTAGGAATTGGCTCGGCTCCAGGGATTGGCATCGGTACGGCTATAGTTGTTTATCCTCAAGCCGATATTGATGCAGTACCACGCCATCCCGTGGAAACTTTGGATGAAGAAATACGTACTTTTTATGAAGCACTAGAAGCTACTAGGGAGGACATGCAACGTTTAGGACGACGCATGAAAGCCATTGTAGCCGAGGAAGAGCACGCATTATTTGATGTATATATACGTATTCTTGATAAAGACAGCTTGGGGGCTGAAGTAGAACAAGTGATTCGTGAAGAAAAAATCAGTGCCCAGGCTGCTTTAGCAACTGTAATTAAAAAACACATCGCCCAATTTGAAAGTATGGAAGACTCTTATCTGCGTGAACGTGCAAGTGATTTTCGCGATTTAGGGCGCCGTGTTTTGGCAGCATTACAATGGTCACAACATGAAGAAATAGTTTATCCTAAGCGCGCTATTCTAGTGGGTGAAGAGGTCACCGCAGCAGCCCTTGCCGAAGTACCTGCAAGCTGTTTGGCTGGAATTGTGTCGGCCAAAGGCTCTAATAACTCTCATGTCGCCATTTTAGCACGGGCTTTAGGTGTTCCTACTGTTATGGGGACTCGCGGATTAAAACCGGAATTTGTGTCTCGACGTGCCATGATTGTGGATGGTTATTACGGCCAAATTCACATTTCCCCCTCTAAAACAGTATTGGCAGAGTATAAATTACTAGAACAAGAAGAACAGGCACTCAATCAAAGCCTAGTTAGCTTACGAGATAAACCTGCTGAAACTACAGACAACTATAAAATTTCACTGCAGGTTAATACCGGTTTGGCAATGGATGCTGGTTTGTCCATGAGTGTAGGCGCTGAAGGAGTTGGTTTATATCGATCCGAAGTTCCATTCATGAGCCGCGATCAATTCCCCTCTGAGGATGAGCAAACCATTATTTATCGTCAAACATTAAAGGCCTTTTCCCCACGCCCCGTAACAATGCGTACTCTGGATATTGGTGGTGATAAAGTACTGCCTTATTTTCCCGTAAAAGAAGAAAATCCTTATTTAGGTTGGCGTGGAATACGTGTCACTTTAGACCATCCTGATGTATTTCTTATCCAGGTGCGTGCAATGATGCGTGCCAGTGAGGAATTAAATAATTTACGTATTATGTTACCTATGGTAACAAATCTGAGTGAAGTTGAAGAAGCGAAATATCTTGTTGAACAAGCATTTGCCGAATTATTAGAAGAGGGTTGTGTCATTGAAAAGCCTAAATTAGGCGTGATGATTGAAGTTCCTGCTGCCGCCTATCTGGCTCGTGAAATTGCGAAGCGTGTCGATTTTATTTCCGTAGGAAGCAATGATTTAACTCAATATTTTTTGGCTGTAGATCGAAATAATGCCCGTGTTGCCGGCCTTTATGATTCGATGCATCCGGCGATGTTACGGGTATTGCTTAAAGTAGTTGAAGGAGGACATGCTGCTGGGGTTGAAGTCAGCATCTGCGGAGAAATGGCCAGTGATCCATTAGCAGTTATTTTATTGATTGCAATGGGTTTTGATACCTTAAGTATGAATTCAGCCAGTTTACCTCGCATTAAATGGGTCATTCGTAATTATGCTATTGCCAATGCACGTAAAATTTTGGCTGAAGTTTTAGAGTTTGAACATCCCGCAGAAATACGGCTTCATTTAGAAAAAACATTAGAAGCAGAAGGATTAGGAAGCCTAATCAGAGCAGGAAAATCGTTAGGATGACAATAATATTTCTCCATGGAATAATCTATGCATTGATTGGTATTTTTGCCGGTCTAATGGCAGGAATTCTGGGCATAGGGGGTGGTTTAATTGTCGTCCCTGGTCTGCTTTTTGTTTTCCAACAAATTCAAGTCTTTCCAGAAGATATCTTCATGCAGGTAGCTGCAGGAACGTCTATGGCGATTATGATCATTACATCACAAGCTTCCTTAAAAGCACATTATAAATATGGAGACATCCTTTGGTCTGTCTATGATAAGCTATGGCCAGGAATAATTATTGGCACTATCTCCGGTGCAGTGATTGCTCAATGGATTTCGACTTATTGGTTACAAATAATCTTCGCTATTTTTTTATTTTGTGTCGCAATTAAGATGTTAATGGATGCGAAAATTAGTCATTCTGCACAATTTCCCCAAAACTGGATTAATCGTTTTATCAGTTTTTTAATTGGTTTTAAATCAGGTCTTTTAGGAGTAGGTGGCGGTATTTTGATTATACCCTATCTTAGCCATTGCGGTGTTGCTGCACGCAAAATTGCAGGTGTTTCTAATTTATGCACCCTTACAGTCGCTCTAACAGGATCAATTATTTTTATGATAACCGGTTACCACGAAACCACGACAATACCCTATATGACAGGTTATATATATTGGCCTGCTGTTTTATTGGTTGCACTCTTTAGCTGTATTGCTGCACCCATTGGTGCACAATTAAATTACAAATTACCCGTAGCACAATTAAAGTACGGTTTTATTGTACTATTAATTTTAACGGCACTTAAGTTGCTTTTTTAACAGGAATTTAAACGCTATGCTCATTTATCCTTACATTAATCCCGTGGCTTTTTCCTTAGGTCCCATTCAAATACATTGGTATGGTTTAATGTACTTAATTGGTTTTATCAGTGCCTGGTTGCTAGCACATTGGCGCGTGAGACACTATTCATTGCATTGGACTTCCGAACAAATCAGTGATCTGATTTTTTATGCAGCCCTCGGTGTAATTATTGGTGGTCGTATAGGATATATGCTCTTTTATAATTTCCCGGAATTCATCCATGAACCCTGGGTCTTATTTAAAATCTGGGAGGGCGGTATGTCTTTCCATGGTGGCTTGCTAGGTGTCCTATTAGCACTATGGATCTTTGCTCGTCGATACAAAAAACCATTCTGGGAAGTAGGTGATTTTATTGCTCCCTTAGTACCTATTGGGTTAGGAGCCGGGCGTATCGGTAATTTTATCAATGGCGAATTATGGGGACGAGCAACTGACATGCCGTGGGGAATGGTATATCCTCATGTCGATGAACAACCGCGTCACCCATCCGAACTTTATGAGTTTGGTTTAGAAGGAGTCACTTTATTTATCCTTGTTTGGTGGTATGCTCGTAAACCGCGCCCTGCCGGGCGAGTATCTGCCGTGTTCTTAATGGGCTACGCCGTTTGCCGTTTCATTGCAGAATGTTTCCGCGAACCCGATCCACAATTAGGATACATTGCCTTCGGATGGTTGACTATGGGCCAAATTTTATCTATTCCTATGTTATTATTAGGGCTTTGGTTATGGTGGGTTAAACGATGAATACTTATTTGCATTTATTAGAGCATATTTTACAGCACGGAACTGAAAAAACAGATCGAACAGGAACCGGAACTTTGTCTGTTTTTGGTTATCAAATGCGTTTTGACTTACGCCAGGGTTTTCCCTTGATAACCACTAAAAAATTACATATGCGAAGCATCGTGCACGAATTACTTTGGTTTTTAAAAGGCGATACCAATATTGCCTATTTAAAAGAAAATGGCGTGTCGATTTGGGATGAATGGGCAGATAGTAATGGGGATTTAGGTCCAGTGTATGGCAAACAATGGCGCAGTTGGCCTACTGCTGATGGTCGTCATATTGATCAATTAAGTGGTGTTGTTGAACAAATCAAAAATAATCCAAATTCACGTCGCTTGATTGTGAGTGCCTGGAATGTTGGAGAACTCTCTCAAATGGCGTTAATGCCCTGCCACGCATTGTTCCAATTTTATGTAGCAAACAACACCCTTTCTTGTCAGTTATACCAACGTTCTGCTGATGTATTTTTGGGAGTACCCTTTAATATTGCTTCCTATTCTTTATTGACACACATGGTGGCACAACAATGTGGTCTTGAAGCAGGTGATTTTATTTGGACTGGCGGTGATTGTCATTTGTATCTAAATCATTTGGAACAAGCACGCACCCAATTAGCCAGAATGCCCTTGCCTTTGGCCACTTTAAACATTAAGCGGCAACCCGCTTCTTTATTTAACTATACGTATGATGATTTTGAATTTGTAAATTATCAATCGCATCCGCCAATTAAAGCACCTATTGCCATATAATTTGACTCTCGTCTCTCTGATTGGTTTGTTATAAAATACCTCATCTTTCCATACTTGCAGTTAAATTTTTTTCATTTGATTCAATATGGATGATTGATTCGATGTAAATTGTTCGTGAATTGCCACGGCCACATACTAAAATTACACCTATCGTTTCATTAATCAGAAATTTAAGATTAATAAGCAAGCGATTATTTTTAACATAAGGCTCTGTTTTTACATACATAATTTTATTCCTATTTATCTATTTGGTGACCCCCGTAAATAAGGGGACCTCATAGCCTCCACGCATCCCGTATTTTGAAAAGACAATTTGCCATAAGGACATGGAGCAAGCACGAAAACTCCCCGCACAGGATAATAGATAATAATGCCACATGCGGTAAAAACGTTCATCATAATGTTTTTGCAAATACGGCCAATTGCGTTGAAAATTCTCATCCCAAGCCATCAATGTTTTATCGTAATAGACCCCAAAATTAACCCAATTTTCCATAATCAATAACCCTTCAGAAGCTTTGCTGATTTGCATCATTGACGGTAGCATACCATTAGGGAAAATGTATTTGTTAATCCATGCATCACTTAATGTAGTTGTTACATTATTACCTATCGTATGTAATAAAAATAAACCATTATCATTTAGGCAATCGTGTACTTTTTGCATGTATGCACGGTAATTTAAATAACCCACATGTTCAAACATTCCCAAAGAAATAATACGATCGAAACACTCATTAAGATCCCGATAATCTTGAAAGCGAATTTCAATCGGTAAACCAGCACAATTATGTTGCGCGTAATCACATTGTTCTTTAGAGATGGTGATCCCGACAACCTGTACACCATAATGCTCTGCAGCATATTTTGCAAAAGCACCAAACCCGCAGCCAATATCCAAAACGCGCATACCTGGTTTGAGCATTAATTTTCGACAACTTAATTCTAATTTATTCACTTGTGCCTCATCCAGATTATTAGCATTCTGCCAATAAGCACAAGTGTAATTCATACGCGTGTCAAGCATGGATTTAAACAAATCGTTGCCCAAATCATAATGTTTTCTGCCTACTTCTAAAGCACGTTGTTTAGTTTGGTGATTAATTAATTTTAAGAAAAATAACTTAGGCCACAGCCATTTATTGGATTTTAATTTATTTTCAAGATCAGCGCTTAGAATACGGTCAAAAAATTGATCCAGATGATTACAATCCCACCATCCATCCATATAGGATTCGCCAAGTCCTAAAGAACCCTCTTTGAAAACACGAGAATAAAATGCTTCATTATGAATGCGTATGTCCCAAGCTTCTTTGCCGTTGGGATAGATACCAGCAGAATCTAATAAATTAGAGATAATTTTTTTAACAGCTTTATACTCCATAGCAGCCTCATACTGTAATTCCATCAGTTGAAATAATATGAATGCATGAAACGTAAAAATCAAGTAGTCAAAAAAACTGGGCTTGAGATAGCATAGATAGAGTTTGCTTGCATCACCTACTAAAGAAGGATATTTTAGTTTCCCGATTAACCATTAGCCATTTATTCATTTAAGGAGAATGTCATTATGACATTGAGTAGTATAAACAGAAACAGTGTATTAAACGGATTAAGCAGTTTTAGTGCTTTTGTCCTCGCACAACGCGGGGCTCAAGTCGCTGAAGCTGTTGCCTCCCTGGTCACCATTGGAGTAGTAGGCGCAGCAACGCTTACGCTAATTAGTTATAAAGAATGGAAATCTTACGAAGAAAATAAACATAAAGAAAAAATAATGGCGGTAAACACATTATATAAAAGACACCTTCAAAATCTTACCACCTCTAGCAATGTTCCCGTTCCCGAATTACCGCAAATTTTCCAATTTAGCGCTGATTTCAAAACAATTAATTCCCTGCATTATGATGATGATGAAATTGATGATATCGGCCAAGTTCTGCCGAGAGTACCTGTAGAATTGACCAAATACAGACGGTATATCCTGGATGCTCTATTAAAACTTAAAGAATATTATTTTCAGCTGAGTAAAAATGACGATGTGACTATAGGAGTTATATCCTATTTCATGAATATTTTACAAAATAGGGCTTTAAGTTTTCTCGGTTATGATTATGATATTACTTATCTTCGTGCCATAATCGCCTTTATTAACCATTATGCCTCAATAGAGGACAAGGAAAATAGTCCACATTTTTCTCATCTGAAGCCCGTTTACACATCATTAATGTATGCGGTTCAGGATTTAGAAAAACATAAAGAATCGATGTCATTGCGTGAGTTAGTAGATCAAGCTCGTAACGCCTGCCTTGAGGAAAGTGATAATTTAATCCGCTTATTAGTAAAAATGGTTACTCCTAAGAAATATCAAAATCTGATAGCTACTGTAACCCATTCTGAACTTACAGAAAATATTTTACGTGAAAAATATATTGACTATGAGCTATGGGGAATCTCTTTTGAAACCAAAGAAGTTGAACTGCCTCAATCTATTTTTCATAATTGGATCATGGGAATTGCCAAATATTATCTCCAATCAATAAATCCCTATGCTATTTTACATAGAGAAAAAATATTTCCTCCAGAAGAACCGTTGGCATTTATTAATTGGGCTCAATCTATACTAACACTAGAGGAGGCTGCCAAAAACGATAAACGACAGCAAACACCATCAAACCAAGATAAAAAGAAATTACACGATGAATTAAATTTAATAAATAAAACATTCCAACAATCCCCTAATTTTCTAAATATTAAACTTGTTACTACTGGAAAGGAATTTGTTCTTATTAAAAACAACCAAGAATTGCTTAATGCAAGTGAAACTATGGCTAATTTTACTCACTTGATACATGGGGTGATTTCCCTACAAGCTTTTTGTGCCGAATTATCCAACAATATGGACCAATTAGGTTTGGATTTTTTTGATAATCAAGATAATTTTAACAAAATTTTTGCGGCATTTAATGCATTATACACCGTGGTTCAAAACGATCTAAACCAAATAAAACAAAAAATGGAGGCAATCTTTACAGCAAGTAAAAACATCCCGCGTCTTGCCAATGAAATACAATTGCAAAACGACGTTAGTAAGGCATTGAAACGAATTGAGTTTAGAATATTTGAAGCTGCAGATAAAGTAAAAAGCTATAAAAATAAACACCCCCACACCATAAACTCTTCCGTTAAAGAAGCTCTTTCTGCAGCGGATTTTTTCGAAAAGATGTATGGATTAAAATCACCCTCAATTCCTGAATCAGCGAAAATTGCATTACTAAACGAAGCGTCTCCCATAACTGAAGCAAAACAAAGCGCGCCAACAATTCCACAAATGGAATTAACTCTCAACGAGTTAAACAGTGAATTGTTCAAAAAAATACCAATCCAAAAAGAACAACACCAAGATTCACTAGCAGCAACTTATCAAAAGATTTTTCATACCCTTAGAGAATTACAAATTAAATCCATAAAACTATTAAAGGAAAAAAAACAAGGACCCGATCGTTTGAATAAAGCACAAAATCTCTATAAATTAACATGTTCCCTTCATGAAGAGACGCTACAATTTCTAGTACAAACACCAGAAGATCGTATCCAAAAAACCAATAAGTTCATTGAAAAAATTCATACTCAATTAAACTGTGTTGAAAATAGAGCATTTATCGATCGACATCATCATAGTTTGTCCAAGTTAATTCATGAAAATTTTGGATTGTTCCCGACTGCAACACGCAATAAAATGACTGCATTGGAACACGCCTGTCAGTGTTTACGAACTAATGAACATGTGAGAGCCAACAATTAACAACATATTCGATGCGGACTTCTGTCCGCACAATGTCTTTAGGTGGACGTGTCACTATTATCCGTCAAAATCTAACATCTTATCAACTTAATTAAGGTTGTGCTGGATCATTAATCCATGAATCTAAGCTATTATGATTGAATAGTAATTAAAAAGGAGTTAACTATGCGATTGAATATTATTGAACCAACTAACCTCACTAAAGAACAAAAACCACTGTATAAAGATATGAGAAATGGCATTGAAACTAATTTTCAAGGCTTTAAAGCTATTTTCGATAACGGTAGTTTAATTGGCCCCTGGAATCCTTGGCTTCATTTTCCTAAAATTGGTGGGCCCATATGGGAATTGGTTAAAGCGCTTTCCACATCACCAACATTACCAAAACCAGCGAGGGAAATTGCTATTCTTGTGACTGGAACAAAATTTCATTCAGGTTATGAACTGTATGCCCATGTTTTAATGGCCGAAGCACGCGGATTAGATGACCTTACTATTGCCACCATCGTCGCAGGACAACGCCCAACTACCTTGGGAGAAAATGAGTCGTTGGTCTATGACATTACTTCATCATTAATGAGCGGAGGCGTATTACCCAAACTACTTTATCAAAAATCGGTTCAACAATTTGGCCAGGAAGGAACAGCTGAGTTAATTTATTTAATCGGGCTTTACAGTATGGTCTCGATTACACTAAATGGTTTTGATGTGCCCGTGCCAGAATAAGCACCTTAAGCATCTTGTAATTTTCAATAGTTTCATTAGCTAATGGGGCCCAAAATATGCAAATATCATTAAAACATCAAACAAAAAAACATGCAGACAGTCCAGCATTTTTAGTCACTGAGCATGTCCTTAACGATGCAATGGCCGACCTCTGTATCGCTGAACTCACGGGACGACATCCTGAGCAGCATTATATTATTAATAAAGAATGCAATTTATTCGTTTATATTTTTGAAGGAAAAGGAATAATTAATGTAAATAATCATAAACAAAAAATTTCTGCAGGTGATGCTCTCATGATTGAAGCGGGAGAGAAATATTATTGGGAAGGCACAATGAAGCTTTTTATTTCTTCTAGGCCCGCATGGAATGCAGCGCAGCATCAAGTAGTGGAATAATATTTCACCTACTTAATTACATTAAATACAAAAATCCTCTACCTTCGTGCGAAAAGTAGGTTGTTGCTAGGATACATTAAATCAAAAATATCAAATAACAAATAAGTTTCATAATCACTGGCAATGATAAATTGCGATTTTAATATATGTTGGTTAATTACATTGTCATTTGGTGAAAAAGATAATAGGCCGCTAACGTGAAGTTAGTTTAACAAATTATACACATCATCAACGGATGAAAAACAAATAGATAAAGTGGTATGAATGAATTTTCTCTAACGGTTTTTAAGGAGGTTCAATTTAAATAACTTATTGAAGATGGTCAATAATAGATGAAATCTAAGTTAAAAAAAGAAGTGGTTCTTAGCTAAGTTAAACCAGAGCATATTGTTTTTTGGGATGCTAAAGCTAATGACTGACACAATGTTGTAACTGGGTCTTGCTCGCTGGCACGAACTAAAAACAGAATGTCTACAGTAAAATTTAAGAATTTGACTGTTACCTGCCGTAAGAAACTCTTTTTTTATTAATGCAATTTTATCAAAATAACAAATGATCTAGACGAAGGCATTCATTAATATGATAATAACCGCGTCACCGTACATACAGGAAGTTAGGAGTAAAAATGAAAGCAGTTATCTTGGCAGGGGGTTTAGGGACTCGAATTAGTGAGGAAACTATTGTCAAGCCAAAACCTATGATTGAAATTGGTACTCAACCTATTCTTTGGCACATCATGAAAATCTATTCTGCCTATGGGATTAATGACTTCATTATCTGTTTAGGCTATAAGGGATACGTGATTAAAGAATATTTTGCTAACTATTTTTTACATCGATCGGATGTCACCTTAGATCTTGCTGAAAATAAAATAGAAATTCATCAGAATAATGTAGAACCTTGGCGCATCACCTTGGTTGAAACGGGCGAAAACACCATGACTGGTGGCCGGCTAAAACGTGTTGCCAAATATTTAGATAATGAGGCATTCTGTTTTACTTATGGAGATGGTTTAGCTGATATTAATATTGCTAAGCTTGTTGACTACCACAAAAGCCAAAAAACACTGGCAACATTAACAGCGGTCCAACCTCCTGGTCGTTTTGGCGCGCTCCGTTTAGAAGATCACAGAGTATCCGGTTTTTCTGAAAAACCGCAAGGTGATGGGGGTTGGATTAACGGTGGTTTTTTCGTCTTGTCACCAAAAGTAATTGATTATATCCAAAATGACAGCACGATCTGGGAAAAATTTCCTCTTGAGTGTCTAGCTAAAGAAGGTAAATTAGCTGCCTACCAACATCAAGGATTCTGGTATCCTATGGATACTCTGCGTGATAAAATTTACTTGGAAGAGCTATGGTCAACCGCAAAAGCACCTTGGCGAATTTGGTCTGATGTGCCTGTTAAAAGCAAGGCGTTTCTATTCGAACCCGTAGAAGTTTAATCACTATGCAAATCATTATACCGTTTTGGCAAGGGAAAAAAGTTCTGATTACAGGGCATACTGGATTTAAAGGGAGTTGGCTTTCTTTAATTTTGCAATTGAGTGGAGCTGATCTTATCGGTTTTGCTTTACCGCCCCCAAAAAATCCTAATCTATTCACTGTAGCTAACATTGCAGATAATATGACCAGTCTCATGGGTGATATACGAGATTTTGATCAAATTTTCACTGTAGTGAAACAACATCAACCTGAAATAATAATACACATGGCAGCACAACCACTAGTTCGCTATTCTTATAAAGCGCCAGTCGAGACTTATGAAACCAATGTGATGGGCACAGTACATATATTGGAAGCAGCTCGCCAGGTTGGCTGTGTAAAAACAATAATCAATGTTACAACAGATAAATGTTACGACAATAAAGAATGGCACTGGGGTTATCGTGAGAATGACCGATTGGGAGGTTACGATCCTTACAGCAATAGCAAAGCCTGTTCTGAACTAGTAACAAATGCATATCGAATGTCTTATTTTAATTCGACATCAATTGGCCTTGCTTCAGCTCGGGCAGGAAATGTTATTGGCGGTGGTGATTGGGCAGAGGATCGATTGATACCCGATATCATTAGAGCATGTCGTAATAAAATTTCCGTATCTATTCGCAATCCCCATGCTTTACGACCCTGGCAGCATGTCCTGGAGCCATTAAGCGGCTATTTATTACTTGCCGAAAGAGTACATTATGAACCGTCAATCTATGCCGATGCCTGGAATTTTGGGCCCAATGAAAATGACGTTCAGCCGGTACGTTGGATTGCTGATTTCATTGTGAAACATTGGAATCAACCAGCATCTTGGATTCTGGATAAAGATCATCATGCACATGAGGCAACTTCTCTGAAATTAGATTGCTCAAAATCGCAATCTTTGTTGGGTTGGCGACCTCGATGGGATTTAGAAAAAGGACTAAAAGAAACTGTGGAATGGTATCAGGCTTTTTTCTCCAATGCGGATATACGAGAGAAAACTATTGCACAAATTAAACTTTTTTTTGCAATGAACTCTCTATATCAAGAATAAAAGCCCTAATATTTAACTGGAGAAATAAATGAGTGCACAAGAATACCTACATGTCCCCTATGGAAAAACTGTTCATGGTGAAGAAGAAATCGAAGCGGTTATCCATGTATTGCGAACTTCGACACAAATGGGAAAACATGTTCGCGAAATGGAAGAAAAAATTGCCGCTCTATTTGCCAAACAGCATGGAATTATGGTTAATTCGGGTTCGTCTGCGAATTATCTTGCACTAGAAATCTTAGGGTTGCTAACCGGTTCTGAGGTGATAACTCCTGCATTAACCTTTTCCACTACAGTCGCTCCTCTTATAAAATGTAATCTTATTCCTGTTTTTATTGATGTAGAACCAGGTACTTTTAACATCGATGTCTCTCAAGTTGAAACAATGATTTCTGCAAAAACAAAGGCAATGATGATTCCTAATTTAATAGGTAATCTACCTAATTGGAAAAAACTGCGGGAAATCGCTGATCAATACAACCTAATTTTAATTGAAGACTCTTGTGATACGCTGGGTGCAACTATTGATGGTGTTTCCGTAGGACAATACAGTGATATAAGCACAACAAGTTTTTATGGGTCCCACGTAATTAATTGTGCTGGCAATGGCGGCATGTTATGTGTAAATGATGCTCAATTGGCGGAAAAAGCAAAACTATTGCGTAGCTGGGGGCGCAGTTCATCTCTTTATATTGAATCAGAAGCTATCGAAAATCGCTTTAACATTCAGGTTGATGGTATCGATTATGATGCAAAATTTGTATTTGAGACTCTAGGATATAATCTTGAGCCTTCAGAAATGGGGGCTGCTTTTGGTCTAGTTCAGTTAAGCAAGTTACATAAAAATATTGCTGCTCGTGAATATGCCTTTGATCGACACACCAAGTTTTTTAGCCAATATCAAGATTGGTTTATTTTGCCCAAGCAGTTAGCAAACTCACATACTGGGTGGCTGGCCTTTGCTCTGACAATCAAAGAAAATGCTCCCTTTACAAGAAAAGAATTGCAGATATTTTTTGAAAATCGAATGATTCAAACAAGAACAGTGTTTACAGGTAACATCTTACGTCAACCTGGTTTTAAAAATATAAAACATAGAAAAACTTCCGCTGGCTATCCTAATGCAGATCAAGTGATGCGTGGAGGTTTATTGTTGGGATGTCACCATGGACTAACTCCTGAAATGATTGCTCACATTCATAATTCATTTGAAGATTTTGTCAAACAGCATACGTTTACTAAGAGCTCACATGCATTTGAAACATCTTTGGCTTAGCAATTTATCTCGTGAATACTTCGCATAAGTTACTAAAGTTTATTTTAATTAGTGGTTTAAATACATTTGTAAGTTATTTACTTTATGTTAAATAAATTAATTGTTTTTAGGAAAGACTATGAAACTCGTAAGTATTGTTACTCCTTGTTTTAACGAAGAAGAAAATGTTGAAGAGTTATATCAGCAAATCAAAGCTATTTTCCAGCAATTACCTCATTATCGCTATGAACATATTTTTATTGACAACGCCTCCTCTGATAAAACAGTCTCCATATTAAGATCTATTGCAGAAAAAGATAAGAACGTTAAAATTATTGTCAATTCACGCAATTTTGGTCATATCCGTTCGCCTTATTATGGATTACTACAAGCTCAAGGAGATGCAGTCATTTTAGTTGTTGCTGATCTGCAAGATCCACCTGAGCTAATCCATACTTTTATTCAAAAATGGGAAGACGGTTTTAAAATTGTCATTGGGATCAAACCACAGAGTGAAGAATCAAGATGGATATCGTCTATACGCCGCCTAGGTTATTATTGGATTGGGCGCATAGCAGATATTAAATTAATTAAAAATTTTACCGGTTTTGGTTTATATGATAAAGAGATCATTAAAACCTTACGTACTTATGATGATCCGTATCCCTATTTTCGCGGCATGATTGCAGATGTTGGTTTTGATATTGCACAAATTTCTTATAATCAACCCAAGCGAAAACACGGTTTTTCAAAAAATAACTTTTACACGCTTTATGATATAGGCATACTTGGAATTACCAGTTATTCGAAGATTCCAATGCGATTAGCCGCTATGGGCGGTTTTTTTCTCAGTGCCATAAGTTTGTTTATATCAATAACTTTTTTTATCCTTAAACTCATTTTTTGGAGCACGTTTAATGCAGGGATGGCTCCAGTTCTCATCGGCTTATTTTTCTTTTCCTCAGTTCAGCTATTTTTTATTGGTTTATTAGGTGAATACATTGCCTCGATTAACACCCGGGTAATGAAACGACCACTAATTATTGAAAAAGAACGCATTAATTTCGAAAAAACAACAATTGATTTAGTAGTAAAGTGACTAGGATCTGGGACAGTTTGCACTATCAGCAAATAGTCACCATCGACTTAGATAGACATTTGGAATAAGAAATGAAGCAAATTAAGGTCAGTGATTACATCGCAGAATTTTTACAAGTTCAAAAAATAACTCATGTTTTTGAAGTGGCCGGAGGGATGATTACTCATTTATTAGATTCTCTTTATCAATGTGGAACATCACACATTATCAGTGTTCATCATGAGCAAGCTGCGGCATTTGCTGCCGATGCCTATGGGCGAATTACTGGCAAACCGGGCGTAGCTTTGGCAACAAGCGGACCGGGAGCTACTAATCTGCTCACTGGAATTGCAAGTTGTTATTTTGACTCATCCCCTGCACTATTTATTACGGGCCAGGTAAACACTTATGAGCAAAAAGGTGCTCGTAAAATCCGTCAACATGGTTTTCAAGAAACAAATATTATCGCTATGGCTCTACCCATTACTAAAAAAACATTTCAAATTGACACAGCAGAGCAAGTTGAAACAGTCATGAATGAAGCCTATGAATGTGCGATTAGTGGTCGGCCAGGGCCAGTGCTTATTGATTTACCAATGAATATTCAACGTGAAAAAATTAACGTAGCGCCGATTCAATTGATTAAAAAAAACCCAATTGCTGCTGAATTACTACAAGTACAAATTAACTTATTAGAAGAATACATTAAAAGCGCAAAACGTCCGTTAATACTGCTAGGAGGTGGTGTTCAGCGTGCTCATGCTGGAAAAGAATGTTTAAAATTTGTTGAATTAGCACAAATACCTGTAGTTACCTCTTTATTAGCATTAGATTCTATTCCATTTGATCATCCATTTCGGGTGGGTTTTATTGGGACCTATGGTAACCGTTGGGCTAACTTAGCGCTTTCTAAAGCGGATTTACTCATCGTAATAGGGAGTCGTTTGGATGTACGGCAAACGGGGGCTGATGTTGATGGGTTTAGAAAATATAAAACAGTGATACACATTGATTGCGATGAAAACGAAATTAATAATCGAGTGAAAAATTGTATTTCAATTGTAGCTGATGCCAAAGATTTTTTTCAGCAAGCTAATGCCCAATTAAACCTGCAACACACTTCTTACGATAATTGGTTGCATGAAATTGAACTCTTAAAAAAACGCTGGCCAGATGTTAACGAATTAAGAAATGTAACCGGAATTAATCCCAATTGTTTTATGCACTCATTATCAAACTGTTCAAAACAAGCAACCGCTTATGTAGTTGATGTAGGCAGTCATCAAATGTGGGCGGCCCAATCCTTGGAAATTTGCACTAATCAATTGTTTCTGACTTCTGGGGGAATGGGTGCAATGGGATTTGCCTTACCTGCGGCAATAGGCACCTCACTTGCCCAAGGGAAAAAACCGGTAGTAGTCATTGTCGGAGATGGTGCTTTTCAAATGAATATTCAGGAATTACAAACGGTAGTGCGAAATCGAATTCCCTTAAAAATTGTTGTCATTAATAATAATTGCTTAGGAATGATACGTCAGTTTCAAGATAGTTATTTTGAAGGACGACATCAATCTACCTTTTGGGGATATTCTGCACCTGATTTTAACAGCATTGCAAAAGCTTATGGTATCGTTGCCAAAACTGTTGCACTGAGCGAAGAAATTGAAAAAGCTATAAATTGGTTATGGACAAAACCGGATGAACCGGCTTTATTGCAGGTCATGGTGAGTTCTCAAATGAATGTTTACCCCAAAATTGCATTTGGAAGACCAATTAGTGAAATGGAACCATTTGCTTTACCAACCAGTATTGAGAGTACATAAATGCGGAAAATACATCCTGAATTGTCATAGTCGTCAATTAACGTTCAACATTCCCTTTATAACTTATTTGTTATGTAAGGTATTAGACAACTTAACGATAATTAAAAATAAAACGAAATTTTTAGTGATTTATGCAATGACGGCACTAATCGGGTCAAAGATCTATTACTTAATCAATGTGGTACCACTGCAAGGAAACATACTAAATTCTTCTTTCCAACGTTTTTTATGAATTTTGGATTATGGACAATGTGGCCGGGTTATTTTTTTTATCTCGGAGTGACAATTAATGTGCCTATTTTTATATATAGGATTATATAAAAATCAGACTATGAAAAAACAAAATTAGTGACCAATTTTGACATGTTATAATCCTTAAATACTTTGTGGCGGCGTCTCTCTTAAATGATTACACACCGCAGACGTCTTAAATTCAGGTGCAATATGAACCAGATTATTGACCTGAAAATTGTGCCAATTTATTTTTTGATAGAGTTCTCGATTAAAATTAAATGAGTAACAAAAAGATTTTTCATGGTTATTACCATATAAATCAGTGGTAATAAGGTAGGCTTTTACATGAATTACATCATTATTTTTATTTGTAGAATAAATAGTACGGTTATTTGCGTAACATAGGGTATTGATACTGTTGTCGTTAAGGGTATTTCATAAAAACTCACCTCCGTATTTGATAAATTGGCATTAACGAGCCCTGCCCTTTGTAATCTATGAATATTTTCTCTTTAATAGAGACAGAAAGCTCTTGGTTTGCAAAATGATGAGTTATTCCAATAGATTAGCCATTAATATAAGAGGAATACTGATGCCTTGCTACTTAGAATAGCAAGAGCAAGCGATAATCGCATTATTTTGTCCTTAAATAGTCTATGAAGTAACTATATTTGAGTAATTTGAGCACGTATCAACTCCGGCAATCGCACTGATTTACCTTGACTGTAATCTATCCAAACAATTCTACAACTTCCCTGGGCCATTAGTTCCTCTCCTTGATATAAATCATGATCCATCAGCATACTGGAATTACCTATGCTGTGTATCTTGGAGCGCAATGTAACTATAGCGGGATAAATCACAGGCTTTAAATAAGTACACGCCACATGAACTACTACTGGGCCCGTTTTTTCAGTCATCGTGATATTTAGTTCCCGTAGCCACTCAATACGCGCCTCCTGAAAATAATCAAAATAACGTGCATTATTTACATGTCCTAAAGCATCCATATCGCCCCAGGCAATTGAAAAAGTCTTCTCATGTACGGTAATTTTTTGTTCTGTCATGATAAATCCATAGGATCGACGTCCACATTCCAGCGAACACCATTACTTAATTTATTAATTGTTAACCATTCACGTACTTGTGTCAAAGAAGCTCTCAGTACTTTTCGTGAAGGTGACTTGATTAATAATTGCATACGATATTGACCCGCCTTACGTGGTAGAGGTGCTGGTGCAGGTCCCATCACCCGAAGAGCATGATTTTGCATCTGTGCTTTAGTTGCATGCAAAAATTTTAATACATTACCTGAGCATTTTCCCTGGGCACGGATCACTGCTAAATAATGGAAAGGAGGTAATTTCGCCTGCTGACGCGTCATAAGTAACGCTTCAGCAAACTGTTCATATCCTTTCTGAATTAATAAGTTAAGTAACGGATGATCCGGTAAATGCGTTTGAATTAAAACCCGCCCTGCCTGACTTGCACGACCCGCACGTCCCGAAACCTGAGTCAACAATTGCCCTAATTGTTCCATCGCACGAAAATCCTGATTATAAAGTCCTGCATCGGCATCAAGAACAACTACCAAAGAAAGACGTGGGAAATGATGACCTTTCGCTAACATTTGCGTTCCCACAATTAACTGAGCCTCCCCCCGATTAATCTTGTCCAAATGCTCGTGCAAAGCATTTTTTTTACGTACCGCATCTCGGTCAATACGTAGTATTTGGGTGCCAGGAAAATAAGCGCTTAAAAATTCATGAACACGTTGTGTACCCGCACCAACCGGAATTAATTCATTACTCTGACAAGTGGGGCAATGCTCTGCAATTTTTTGCGTTAAACCGCAATGATGACAAATTACTTGTCCTATTTGTTTATGCAAAGTTAAATGACTGTCACAGTCACGACAATCAGCCATCCAACCACATTGATGACACAATAAAACCGGAGCAAAACCACGGCGGTTAATGAAAACCAAAACCTGGCCTTGCTTTTGCAAATGCTCTTTGATGACGTGTAACGTAACTGATGCTAAACCGTGTTCGAGCATTTGCGCACGTAAATCAACTAATTGGTAATGCAATGGTGTCGTAGATAATGCTTTAGAGGTTAAACGCAACAACGTGTATTTATTTTGTTTGCTGTTATACAAGCTTTCAAGACTGGGAGTAGCTGAGCCTAAAATAATAGGAATATTAAGCAAATGGGCACGCATGAGTGCCGTATCACGACCAGAATAACGAACCCCCTCCATTTGCTTTAATGAGGTATCATGCTCCTCATCAATAACGATTAAACCTAAATTCGGTAACGGAGTGAAGAGTGCAGCTCGGGTGCCAATTATCATTTTGACCTTATTTTCCTTTGCTAATTGCCAGCTAACTTGTCGTTCGGATTCATTTAAACTGGAATGAATCAAGGCAATAGGTTGCTTAAAGCGGGCGGTAAAACGCGATAATAATTGCGGCGTTAAACCAATTTCAGGAACGAGCACTAAAACCTGTTTCTCTTGTGCCAAAACTTGAGCGATGACTTGCAAATAAACTTCAGTTTTGCCACTGCCAGTGACCCCTTGCAGTAGAAAACACCGGTAATGATGTAATTGTTCGCTAATTGTTGTTACCGCTACAGCCTGTTCTGAGTTTAAAGTTAAAGGAGGCGATACGGGTATGTCAAAACGTTCGGATAAATTAAGTTGTTGTGATAAAGAAAGGACTTGCATTACTAATAAATTAAACAGTTGACCGGAAGTAAATCCTTTTTGTTTGAGACAGTGTTTACTCACCGGTTCGATTTGTGTTCCTAAAAATTCAATTAACTCTCTTTGCTTGTGTGCACGAGCCGGAACGAGTTGTCGAGCTTCCTCCAAAGAAAGAGCTAAACAATAAAAATCGTCCATAGGTAATTGACATGCTTGTCCTAAACGGTATTTTTTAGGTAGGACCAAGGGTAGTATTTCAGACAAAGGTGATTGATAATAACTGCCCATCCAAATACATAAAGCCAATAAATCATCATGAATTAAAGGTTCTTCATCTAGAACCCCACTAATATTTTTTAAAGTGTTGGTTACGTTTTGAACTTCATTTTTAGCCAAGACGATACCTAAACGAATTTGTTGACGAAAAGGCACCCAAACCCGCCCCCCAATGCAAGGATTAAGTCCTGCTTCAGTTTTATAATCAAAAAAATCACGGCCTGTATGGGGAATACACACCTGATAAATAATGTTCATCTAACGCGTTGCCATGTGTGACTTGCTGATTGTCCTGGGGCAGAAAATACCTTGACCACTACTTGATCAATACGATGTCGGTCCAATTCGTTAGTGTCTTTAACCAACTCATTAACAAACCAACGAGACAACTCTTCGACTGTAATGTTGGTTACTGGCAATAGAGTTACGTCTTCTTTGAGAAAAGGAATTTTTTTATGATTAAAGGTAAAATAATAATACGTTTCATCTTCTGCATAGTCTAAAAAAGGTGAGAACTCAGGCATTAAAAAAGTTTGATTTAAATGGCGACATAATTTGTGAATACGTTCTTTATAATAACGGTAATCAAAAGTCATACCATTGTCTTCAACCCAAGTGGTTAAAGCCAAATAAACGCCATACATATGACCATGGAGCGGTTCTCGTTCAGTAGCGGAAAAAATAGTAGTATGACCTGCAGAAAATTTCATCGATTCTTTTTGCAATTCCACGGTAGTCAGGTATTTTTTTATTTTCATAAACTCACTCGTTTGTCCAGTAATTGAAACCCATTTAAAGCAATTTCTATATTTTTACTTAAAGCAATAACTTTAAATAATTCACCCATTTCACTTGGTAAGGTCAGTTGCTTTATGGCTTGTTTTGCCTGTATTTGCGCTACTTCATTATCCAATGCATCGATTAAGCTTAGCAAACCATTAGCAAGCAAAAAAGAGGCTTGATTTGTATAACCCGCAACATGAAAGCCTGCAAGCTGCGCTGCCTCTGCTACATGAGTAAAATCAACGTGGGCGGTAATATCTTGCGCTCCGGGATGCAATAATGGATCGACATGAGATTGATGTTGATAGTGACACATCAACGTTCCTTGATGACGATCCGGATGATAATATTCATGACGCGGAAAGCCATAATCAATTAATAATACCACCCCCTGTTTTAAGATGTGATAAATAGCTCCTATCCAATCATCAAGAAAAAGATTTACCTCGGAGAGGTAAGGTATGGTTTCTATATTAATATTAAGTCTGTTTTTTACGAAATCCAATAAACGAAAATTATGGCAGGGTTTAAATACTTCCTTTAATCGCTGTTCATCTAATGTAATGTAGCTTTCCATAATACCTTCAGCTGTTTGCATAAAACGATGAACAGGCATAGCATCTAAAACTTCATTGGCCAAAATTATTCCATTGAAAGGAATTTCAGGCCAACGTTCGAGCCAAATCACTTTGTGTGCCAAATGCGGAATTTTTTGCTGAATAAGTTCACATTGGCGATGACGTAAATTCGCACTGACCTCCAGAATATAATAAGCTTCTGGCAAACAATTAAGTTCAGCCAAATGTTCTAAAACAGCAACACAAAGAGCACCTGTTCCAGCACCAAATTCAAATAACACAGGTAACTCGAGGGATAGCATTATTTGTTGACATTGATTAGCCAAAGTCTTGCCAAATAAAGGCGTCAACTCCGGGGCAGTGATAAAATCACCCTGTTTCCCTAATTTTTGCAAGCCAGAACTATAATAACCCTCTCCAGGAGCATACAATGCGAGTTGCATAAACTCTACAAAGGGCAGATCCTGCTGCCTAAGTTGCGCTTGTAATGTGTGTATAATACTCATAACCTAATAACTTAAAATAATAGAAACGTAGCTTATATGAAGACTACTCTGGAATGGGGAACATACCTTGAATCTAACAAACACACAAGAAGCAAAGGTAGCTTTAGTCACAGGAGGAGCCCGTCGTATTGGTGCTGCTATTGTTAAAAAATTGCATCGCGTGGGATATAAAGTAATTATTCATTGTCATCATGCGTTAGACGAAGCTCACGCACTTGCGGTGAGACTAAACGAACGGCGAGGAAACAGTGCTTTTGTTTTACAAAGAGAATTAACCGAGCCTGAAACTGCTCAAGAAATAATGACTACCATCATTGATTGGGCTGGTCGTTTGGATTTATTAGTGAACAATGCTTCTGTTTTTATTCGCACTGAGTGCAAAGATCTGGAAGCAGCTCATTGGAATATTCTTTTTAACACCAACGTCAAAGTTCCATTTTTACTCAGTCTTGCCGCTCGTCCTTTATTGGCAAAACAATTGGGGGTAATTATTAATGTAACAGACATCCATGCGGAAAAACCACTTTCCGGCTATTCCATTTATTGTCAGAGTAAGGCGGCATTGGAGATGCAAACCAAAAGCCTGGCACAAGAGTTTGCTCCAGAAATTAGAGTAAACGCTGTAGCTCCTGGGGCTATTGCCTGGCCTGAGCATACAAATAGCTTAACTCCAGAAACACAGCAAAAAATCATAGCAAAAACACTTTTAAAGCGACATGGGGCTCCGGAATTTATCGCTCAAGCTGTTTTAGCTTTAGCACAGAATTCTTTTATTACCGGACAAATTTTGAAGGTGGATGGTGGAAGAAGTGTGGCTAATTAAGATTCACTTAAGTTTGTAAGCATTTACTTTCGCCTAATCAATACTTTTTTAGCTTCTTCTACGGCCTCAAATGAAGCTGGTTTTAGTGGTGTAAAGAATAAATTAACTTTTTTCAAAGATATCAATCCCATCACAGCATTAACTAATGCTTTTAATAAGTTGGCAAGATAATCGTCCCAACTTAAATCTCGCTCCAATACAGGTTTTGCCGCATTAATGCTGCGCTCGCAATCTTCCTGAAACTGTTGATTCGCGTTTGCATCCGATTGATTTAGGGCTATCTTATACTTATCTCGGGCCTCCTCCAAAGACTTTAACAACTCATTCGCTTTTTGTGCAGCTTCTGGGAAATAATGTTGATCCACCCGTCCAATTTTACCTTTAAGCTTTATTAACGTGCTATTAATTCTTTTTAAAGTGCTATCAATTATGCATACATTCATAACACATTCTCTCATGAAATCCACTTTATCAAGTAATAAGGCAAAGGGATCATCAAGATGTTCGGAAGGACAAATAGCAGCTACCAATAACGAGGGTTTAGTGTTAGTTGCGACCAATTTGTTTTCCACAGCAGCCAAAATTTGCTCTCTATCCTTTTTGTATTGCTTAAAACTTTTGTGGTATTCGTTCAGGAGGGGATTTACGTTATTTGTGTTTAACAGACCATAATGTCCTTCTGCGGCATAAAGTACTATCTCCATAGTAGAAGTTTTTTCCTCAATTTTAATATCTTGAAGTATCCCTCCGTGCTCGTCATAAATAGTAATAGGTTGTCCGATAAATTGTACTATTGGACTTAAGTCATTGTATGCTAGTTTCGTTGTCGAAGTGGCAAATTGTCTGCAATAATTTTGATAGCCCTGTGCATGCCAATAGGCAGTTAACGCTTTATGAATGTCGCCGTCGTTCTCAGTAAAATAGTTGTTAAAGACTTGTTCTTGCTGTGTTAACTTCCCAGCCTTAGGATAAGCATAAAAGTATTCCAAAAAATCTTGATTAGCCGAATATATAACACCCTCTGGACCAGATAATAAGTCTTCTTTAGCTACAAATGCTCTAAAGTTTTTATAATTAATAAACTGAGTTAATATATTATTTTTTATTGCCTCGCCAATTTCAGAATGTTTCGCCATTTGAGTAGCAAACCATTCACGCAAGAGAAAACCAAGAATTAATGTTTTCTCTACAATAAAATTTGGAGAGATTAGCTTTTTATCGGGTTTTTGGCTTTTAGAAAAATCCGAAAATAAAGATAATGAGTCAATATTAGGAAATCTTTTTTGCAATTGTAACGCATAACTGTTACTACCAAGAATGGATTTAAAAGTAAATAATCCTTCTGGCAACGGAAGCTGATGAGCAATAAGATAAGTTACATAAGTATGAAAAAAACAATTATCAAATGCACCTGAAACATCTAAAACTTCAATTTCACGCCCTCTTAAAAACAATTTTTTTAGCATCTACTTAGCCTTAATTCAACACATTAATTATTATACAGCATATATAATTTTTATTCAATTATGAATGGTTTTTCTTCATAAAAAGAAAAATTTTTTGGGAGAGCAACTGACCCAAGAACTAGTTCTATTAAGCAAAAGCTAAATAAAAACAGCTATAATTAATAAAAATAGAATTTATTTAAAAGGAATTTTCATGTGTCGCTTAGTAGCCTATATTGGAAATAATTTGTTAATTTCAAATATTTTAGTAAAACCAGAGGATTCCTTAATAAAACAAAGCTTGCTTGCTAAAGAATCCTCAACACCCACTAATGGAGATGGTTTTGGGGTAGGCTGGTACGCTCCAAAAATCAGCCCAGAACCTGCTCTTTTTTTATCTATTTTGCCTGCTTGGAACGATGAAAATTTATTAAATTTAGCCAATAAAATCGAGTCTCCTCTATTTTTTGCTCATGTAAGAGCAGCAAGTATGGGCGGCGTTAACACTTTTAATTGTCATCCTTTTGTCTTTAAGAATTGGATGTTCATGCAGAATGGGCAAATACAAAATTTTCTTGCCATCAAACGACCATTAAGAAGACTACTTGATGATGATATTTATCATTGGATTAGAGGACAAACAGATTCAGAGCATTTTTTTGCATTATTTTTACAGTTAGCAAAAGGGCACGATTTAAACCAACTTGCTGTAGTTGCTGAGGTATTATTAACTACTTTTAATACCATTCAGCAATTGCTAAATCAATTTGGAACTCCAGGAGCATCCTATTATAATGTCTGTCTTAGCGATGGAAAACGAATTGTAGCAAGTCGTTATTGTACCGACATTAATAAACAGCCTGAATCATTACATTATTTTGAAGGCAGCTATTTTTGGTCGAAACAGGATTGTTTTGAAGAAGGAAACTTGACGCCTCGTCGCTGCGTCCTCATTGCATCCGAAAAATTAACTGATTTTAATAAACAATGGAAGCCAGTACCTGCCAATCATCTAATTTTAGTGGATGCAGATTATTCGGTCACCATTCAGCCCATCACAATAAGTTAAGAGAAAATAAATGCCTATGGAAAAATCAATTTTATTTTTTGCAGATTAAAAGAAATAATCTTAACTCAATAGGCAATTATTGACCTTGATAGGATGGGGTAATATTAGAAATAAAATGCTCAATACCTACTAAAGAATCCAATTTATAAAAACGTGCTAATAATGATTTATCCAGTAATGAACCAAAATAATAACGAATTAAAGATTTGCTTTGCAAAACCGCTTTGTATTCATCTTCTAATGTAGCCAAACCGTATAAATGAGTCAAAAAAAGGCCAATTTTTTCAGACCAACTCACGTCCATGGGGCGCTGCTCTAATAACTCTTGATACAACCAGGGTCGACCACTGCCTGCACGTGCGATCATATAGGCATCACATCCACTCAGTTCAATAGCGCTACCTAAACTCGCTGTATTAAATACATCGCCATTAGCAATAACAGGGATAGTAAGCACTTGTTTGATTTGCGCAATATGTTGCATATCAGCCGCCACATCATAATCATCAATCCAACGACGTCCATGCACAATAAGCGCATCTGCTCCAGCATCCTCAATTCTTTTTGCTAGAATTAAATCCTGTTCATTTTTCTGGATACGAATTTTAATAGTTAACGGAATACTGATTAAAGCTCGTACTGCATCAACAATACGAATTAATTGTTCTGGCATTTCAAGCAAAGCACTTCCCGCAGCTTTTTTACGTATTTTGGGTTTGGGGCAACCGCAATTAATATCAATCAGATCCGCACCACGTATTTGTAATTGCAAAGCAGCCTGGGCTAAAACATCAGGCTCCGTACCTGAAATTTGATAAGCAAGGAGTTGTTCTTCTGGCGCACGATAAATATAACGTGAAGTGCTTGTATATTTATGAAGTAGATCTGCTGCAGAACTCATTTCCGTGACACAATACGCTGGGGGAAGATACTGATTAAATAAGGTTCTGAATGGCGCGCAGCTATAACCTGCTAGTGGCCCTTGAATCAACCTGTGCGGAATGTTAAGAGAACCAATTCGTAAAGGACTGTTAATAAAAGTGTGCATCAAATCAATTCAAGGATATAATGATAATGAATTTTAACATATTTGAAGATAAATCGAACCAAACAGGAATCCTCCTTATGGACAGACATTATTTATCCCCCTTGGAGTTATTGACCATTGCGACACAACATGCCTACGCCGCAGACAATTTGTTGCAACAATTAACTAATAATGCTTTAGAGCGAAGGGTCACATTTGCAGCACTAGCCCCGATCACTTCATTAATGTATCAAGCATTTCAACTTACCTTAAAAGCCTATGCATTACATGACCACCGCCCGATAAAAGAATACAAAAAACTTATGGAACTGGTTGATCTAAATAATAATTTAGGGCTTTCGTGTCAGGAAATTGGCTTATTAAAAACACTGTCACGGCAACAGGCTTTTCATAAAGGCGCTGCATATGAATTGTGGGATAATCAACAGCAATTACATGTTTTTTGTGAAGAGATTATTTTTTTATACCAGAGGTTACAAATGATGATGCCTTTAGAATTGCATCCTGATTATCAATAGACATAACCCTCATAAATTGAGGCTGGAAGTAGGGAATATCTCAGTATTATTAAATATTTAAAATTTTTTCCTAAAGTCTTGGCATCTTCGCAAATTCACGTTAGGATAAACTTTTTTTATAAACTTGGATGTGTAAATTATGGAGCAAATGGAAGAAAATAAAACAATAAATTCTGTGCAGCAACAAATACTGCAACTAAATGATCATCTTAATTCACAAATCTTAGGACAAAAAAGCTTAGTTTCCCGTTTATTAATTACCCTGCTTGCTGATGGCCACTTATTAGTAGAAGGTGCACCGGGCTTGGCAAAAACACGCGCCGTTAAAGAATTAGCTGGCGGTGTGGAAGGTGATTTTCACCGCATTCAATTTACACCCGATTTACTGCCAGGAGATTTAACAGGGACTGATGTATATCACCCCCAAAATGGTTCCTTCGTATTTCAGCCCGGCCCCATATTTCATCACCTACTTTTAGCAGATGAAATTAACCGCGCGCCAGCAAAAGTACAATCCGCATTACTTGAAGCAATGGCTGAACGACAAGTCACTATCGGTGGCAAAACCTACCCCCTTCCTGAACTATTTCTAGTAATGGCCACACAAAATCCAATCGAACAAGAAGGAACTTATCCATTACCTGAAGCTCAATTAGATCGATTTTTAATGTATGTGAAAATTGGTTACCCTGATGCTAAAGTAGAACATGACATTTTAATTTTATCCAGAAATGAAGCCTTAGGCGCAGCCATGGCAATTCCCAAAGCACCACTTGCTCAATTACCGCAAAAAACTTTATTTGAAGCACGCAAGCAAGTACTCAAAGTACATAGTAGCAAACCATTAGAGAACTATTTGGTCCAGTTAGTGGTTGCCACACGAAATCCTGGCGTCTACAGCGAAGAATTGGGCCACTGGTTACGTTTTGGTGCCAGCCCTCGTGCAACCATTGCTTTGGATCGTTGCTCTAAAGCACATGCCTGGCTTGATGGTCGTGATTATGTAACACCAGAAGACATCCATGTCATTGCTCATGATGTCTTGCGGCATAGAATTTTATTAAGCTTTGAAGCCGAAGCGGAAGGAATCAGTACTGATGATTTTATTGATTCCCTATTACGTTTGGTTGCTGTTCCTTAGCAAGAGGTTTTTATGGCTGATGGTATCGTTGCACAATTAAGTGAATTGATTGATTTTCGGCGCTATGCGCAATCTGTTCATTACCAACCAGAGGGAAAAGCCGTACGTGCTGGCAATCACATTTCGAAAATACGTGGTCGCGGTATGGATTTTGCTGAAGTCAGAAATTATCAGGCTGGAGATGAAATACGTCATATGGAATGGCGCGTTACCGCGCGAACTGGCAGACCCCATGTTAAAATTTATCAAGAAGAAAGAGAGCGCTCTGTAGTCATTCTGGTAGATTTTAATCCTTCTATGATTTTTGGTACTCGCATCGCATTTAAATCTGTGGTTGCAGCACGCTTGGCTGCCATCCTGGCCTGGACAGTAGTAAAACAAGGCGACCGCGTTGGGGGTTTATTGTTCTCATCCATAGAACACAGTGAATTTACGCCTCGTGGCCGTGATGCAGGTGTACTGCCTCTTCTTGCTTCTCTAAGTCACTACACAGCACAAACTCAAGAACATCGAGATGCGCAACCAAGATTGCTTAGTGATCCCTTAATTCGCTTACGCAGAGTAATCAAACCAGGCAGTCTTGTTGTGTTAATTAGTGATTTTTATTCCATGGACGCAGACTGCGAAAAACATTTAAATCGCCTACGCGCTCACAATGATATTCTGGTCTACCATATTTGCGACCCAGTTGAATTAGCCCCCCCCAAGCCCCAGCAATACGCCATTACCAATGGGCAACAGGAATTAATTCTAAATACTAATTCACACTCAATAAGATCTGCATATGAGCACTATTGTCAGCAAAAAATCACGCAGCTACATGATCAATGTAAACGGTTGCAGATTCAGTGTGTCCAAACTACTGCCAAGACTGATTTAACACAGTTAGTACGTCACACTTTTCCTCGGAGGTCTCGTGGATAAAACAGATCTTTTAGCACAATTAAAAGATATTCATCTTCCCAATCCGGTAAGCTGGTGGCCTCTTGCTCCTGGTTGGTATGTACTGATTACTCTGGTTTTACTGTTAACATTGTACCTAGTGTGTCGTGCTTACAGACGCTATTATTATGCTTTAGCTAAAAAACAAGCATTAATTTTATTAGCTACTTATCAAAAAAACTATGAAGAAGAACAGGATGTCGCCTTAACCAGTGCACATATTTCAGAACTATTACGTCGAGTTGCTTTGGTTTATTTTCCCAGAAAGCAGGTTGCTAGTCTGCACGGCCAAGCCTGGTTGCAATTTTTAAATCAAACCAGTAAAGGAATTGATTTTAATGCCATACACACAATGCTGTTAGACACTCCCTTTAAAGCAAAGGATATAATTGACCTTAATCCGCTATTCAACAAAGCTCGACTTTGGATTAAGCAAAGGAGAATACCATGTTCGAATTAGTCAATCCTTGGGTTTTATTAGTATTGCCCTTGCCTTTACTTATTTGGTTGCTTTTACCTAAAGCAAAAATAAAATTACCTACTGCATTAAAGATACCTTTTTTTGCCGACATGATCGGCATTACCAGTCAAGAAAAAAATTCTATTACAATTCAATCATCATTAATTATTCCAATATTGGTCTGGATATTATTGATTATTGCTGTTGCAGGCCCACGCTGGATTGGTGAACCCAAACCCATAGAGCATGAAGGGTATAACATCATGTTGGCTTTGGATTTATCCGGCAGTATGGAAATCCCGGACATGATATTGCACGGAAAAGCCGCAAGCCGTTTAATGGTAGTTAAAAACGCTGCAGAACAATTCGTACGTGAGCGCTCAGGAGATAAGATAGGTTTAATTCTATTTGGTAGCCAAGCCTATCTGCAAACTCCTCTAACCTATGATCGACATACTGTCCTATTACGCCTTGAAGATGCAACTGTAGGGCTCGCAGGTCAATCAACATCGATTGGGGATGCCATAGGTTTAGCAGTGAAACGGTTAGATTCTGCGCCACAAAAAGGACGAGTGATTATTTTACTAACAGATGGTGTTAATAATTCAGGAGTTCTTCAACCATTAAAAGCAGCCGAATTGGCTAAAGAAGAAAAAATTAAAATATACACCATTGGTTTAGGTGCTTCAGCAGGTAGAGCAGTAAACAATGGGATATTTATACAAAATGTATTTGCCGATTTGGATGAAGAGACGTTAAAAAAAATCTCTGCTATGACCAAGGGACGCTATTTCCGTGCCACAGATACGGAAACTTTACATTCAATTTATAAAACAATCAATCAATTAGAAACTGTAAACCAAGAATTAAAACCTATTCGGCCTCAAGTAGAATATTATCCATGGTTTGTTGGCTTAGCCTTATTACTCTCTCTTTGCTGGCTTACTGGAAAAGCAAATTTTCCTTTTAGAGCCAACTCTTTGGTACAAAGGAAGTTAAAAACATGATCGCTGATTTTCATTTTTTAAGACCGTCGTGGCTCCTGATGTTGCTGCCACTAGTAGGACTTATTGTGATCTTCTGGCAACAGAAGCCGAAATCACATGCCTGGACAGATGTCTGTGACGCACATTTGTTGGATCATTTACTACAAAAAAAAGGTCAAGGACAACGCATAAGTTTCTTAGCTTGTTTACTTTTAAGCATACTATTTATGATTCTGAGTATTGCTGGTCCTGTATGGTATAAATTACCAGTATCAACCTATAAACCAGTACAACCTAGAGTCATAGTAATGGACATGTCTAATAATATGATGATGAACGATTTAAGCCCCAATCGTTTAACTCGCGCCAAATTCAAATTACGTGACTTATTTGCGCATAAAAATATGGGGCAATTTGGTCTCATAGCATTCACTGGAGAGCCCTTCATTGTTTCCCCACTTACCGATGATGGACAAACTATTTCATCCTTATTGTCATCCTTAACCCCAGACATTATTCCTGTAACGGGACAAAATCTGAACAGCGCGTTGAACGAAGCACATCAGTTAATAAAACAAGCGGGTTATCAACGAGGAGAAATTTTAGTATTAACTGCAGACTCCCCTTCTTCTGAGGCTATTGCTCTAGCAAAAAAACTAGCTCAATCAGGCATTTTCTCATCAATCATGCCCATTACAACGAATAAAAACTTAAATCCACAGTATCAACATTTTGCGGATGCTGGCAAAGGACTATTATTAAAATACTCTGCTGACAACAATGATTTGGATCAGTGGCTTGCTGCTAGCGCTAACAAACAATTTGCACTCAGTGAAGATGAAGATATTCCTTTATGGCGTGATGAGGGACGCTGGTTTTTAATACCTGCCCTGCTATTACTCTTACCTGTATTTCAACGTAATGGGTTGCTAAGGATTGTCATATGATGCGTTATTTGGTTATTTCCTTTATTTCATTTCTGTCTTTACCTACTTATGCCATTCAATGGCAAGATTTATGGTCCACACCGGATCAACAAGGCCAGAATTTGATGACACAAAGCAAATTTAAAGAAGCTAAAGAAACTTTTAGCCGCCAAGATTGGGCGGCAGCAGCGGCGTATCGTGCTGGCGATTATCAAAAAGCGGCTGAACTTTATCATGATTTAAAAAATGAACAAGGTTATTATAACGAAGGAAATGCCTTAGCTCATAAGAAACAATATGAGGCAGCAATCAATGCCTATGATAAAGCATTGGCAATTAATGCAACAAATGAGGATGCCATTTATAATCGTAAACTCGTTGAAGAGCTTTTAAAAAACAACAAAGAACAACAAAACAAAGAACAACAAGATAAAGAACAACAAGACAAAGAACAACAAGATAAAGAACAACAAGACAAAGAACAACAAGATAAAGAACAACACGACAAAGAACAACAAGACAAAGAACAACAAGACAAAGAACAACAAGATAAAGAGCAACAGGACAAAGAACAACAAGACAAAGAACAACAAGACAAAGAGCAACAAAATAAAGAACAACAAGACAAAGAGCAACAAGATAAAGAACAACAAGACAAAGAACAAGAGAGTAAAACTCAGAAAGAGGCCGAAGCCGAACGTGAAAAGAAACAAGCAAAAGAACAATGGTTACGATTAATTCCAGATGATCCAGGCGGATTAATGAAGCAGAAATTTTTACGTGATCATTTAAGAAGACAAAATGGATGGTATCAATGAACAAGTTACTAATAATAGGATTATGTTGTTTATTCAGTTTCGTTGCTAAAGCTGAAGTGCAGTCTCAAGTGAACACCTCACAAGTAAGTCTGGATGAAACATTTAACTTATCGCTAACTCAAAACAATCTACCGAATGGCGGTAGTAGCACTCCTGATCTGACTCCTTTATATAAAGACTTTCTTATTTTAGGCTCAGCGCGCAGTATTAGTTATTCCGTCATCAATGGACAAACCCAATCATCCTCTACCTGGACTATTACCCTAAAAGCACAAAATATAGGAACATTAACCATCCCGACAATACAAATAGGCACTGAACAAACTTCACCTTTAACCATTACAGTAACACCCATTGATCCTGCGCATAATGCATCAGATACAACAAAGCAACAGCAAGATGTTCTTTTAACCACTGAAGTAAGTGAAAAGAAACCTTATGTAAATCAACAGATTACTTATAAGGTAGCTTTATATAATGCACAACAATTATTAAATGCCAACTATCAAGCACCCAAAATAGAAAATGGTTTGTTAATTTCTTTGGGGAGAGAAAAACACTATCAAACACAAAAAAATAATAGACAATACCTTGTTGAAGAACAAAATTACGCCATTTTTCCTCAAAAAAGCGGACCTTTAAAAATTACATCACCAGTTTTTACCGGCCTGCTCTATAGCACTGCACCAAAAAAAATCACTGCAGAAAATAAACCCATTACCCTTGACGTTCAACCCATCCCTCAACACTATACAGGCAAAGAATGGTTACCAGCAAAACAAGTCAAATTAACTGAGCAATATGAAAATGTTGCACAAACATTAAACCAGGGAACTACCTTGGTGCGTACAGTAAAGCTTGAAGGCGTAGGTATTCCTGCTCAACTGTTGCCTATAATTGATTTTGCTGCAACAGATGCATTTAACGTTTATCCAGAAAAAGGCATAGAAAAAAATCAAATTTTAGGCGATGAATTAGTCAGCACTACTGAAATTAAAGTCACCTACTTATTCAATAAAAACGGAACCATCACTATTCCAGAATTAAAACTTCCCTGGTTTAATACAGAAACGGGTAAAGAAGAAATTGCAACACTAGCCCCTAGAAGTATAGAGGTTACTCCATCCACTATCGCGCCAACAGAATCCAATACAAATCAACCAGCGGATATAAAAGCACCGAAGGAAGATTTGTTAACAACTGTATCAGAATCACCACCGCAAATTCAAAACTATTGGGCATGGCTTATTGCAGGAATTTTTGCTTTGGCATGGCTAATTACTTTAAGCTTATGGGGATGGCAAAAACGTACTAGAAATACAAAAAAAGGGGCTTATAAAAAAGTTTTAAGCGAACTCCACAGCGCATGCATGCAGGCTGATCCCCAACGTGCACGTGACGCCTTATTAAAATGGGGTAGTTTGTATTGGCCTGAAGCGCCTATGCTAAACCTGAACGATTTCACTCACCTAGTCACCGATGTCCAATTAAAAAAACAGACACAAGCTCTTTCTCAAGCTTTGTATCAAGAAAAAAAAATAAGCTTATGGCGTGGCGATGAATTATGGCGTAGTATCCAGGGAATAAAACCTGCCAATCACAACCAACCCCCTAAAGCGAATGTTTTACCACCCATTCATCCTTTTTAATTCCAATTTTACTGCTTGGGACAATTGTAAAAAAAGTGTATAATTACTCGTTTTGTTAAGCAGTTAAATAATCCGATTATGAATCTTGAACAATTATATGATGTTATCGTCGTAGGTGGTGGTCATGCAGGTACAGAAGCTGCTCTTGCTGCAGCACGTATGGGTGCACAAACTTTATTATTGACGCACAATATGGATTTACTAGGACAAATGTCCTGTAATCCAGCCATTGGCGGGATCGGTAAAGGCCATTTGGTTAAAGAAATTGATGCCTTAGATGGGGCGATGGCGAAAGCTGCAGACCGAGCAGGAATTCAATTTCGTACGCTTAATGGATCCAAAGGCCCTGCTGTTCGTGCTACTCGTGCACAAGCTGACCGAGTACTTTATCGTCAAGCTATTAGAGAGCAATTACAATCACAGCCTAATTTGACTTTATTTCAACAGGCAGTGGATAACTTAGTAATCGAAGGCACTCGTGTCACTGGTGTAATTACCCAAATGGGCTATACCTTACGCGCGCGCGCTGTAGTACTGACCGTAGGTACCTTTTTAGGTGGAAAAATTCATGTGGGCATGAGTCAATATGCAGGCGGACGCGCTGGCGATCCCCCGGCGATTGCATTGGCAAAAAGCTTACGCGATCTCGATTTGCCTGTCGGCCGTCTAAAAACAGGTACGCCACCACGTATTGACAGACGCTCTCTGGATTACAGTCAAATGTTAGAACAACCAGGTGATGTTCCATTACCGATATTTTCTTACATAGGTAGTCATAGCGATCATCCGCAACAAATTTCTTGCCATATCACTCACACCACAGAAGCTACGCATGAGATTATTCGTAATAATCTGCATCAATCGCCGATGTATGCAGGAGTTATTGAAGGAGTAGGACCACGTTATTGCCCATCCATAGAGGATAAAGTTGTCCGCTTCGCTGATAAATTATCACATCAAATTTTTGTTGAACCTGAAGGCTTAACTACAGAGGAAATTTATCCAAATGGCATCTCCACAAGCCTGCCCTTTGATGTACAAGTACAATTCGTACGGACCATTAAAGGCTTTAAAAATGCTCATATTACACGCCCAGGTTATGCTATAGAATATGATTATTTTGATCCACGTGGACTCACTTCGTTCTTACAAACCAAACCAATTGCCAATTTATTCTTTGCAGGACAAATTAATGGTACCACAGGCTATGAAGAAGCTGCTGCCCAGGGAATCATTGCAGGGATGAACGCTGCTTTATACGTTCAGGAAAAAGAATTGTGGTGTCCACGACGTGATGAAGCCTATATTGGCGTACTAATTGATGATTTAATTACTTGCGGTACACAAGAACCATATCGTATGTTTACTTCACGAGCTGAATACCGTTTGTTATTACGGGAAGACAATGCAGATTTACGGTTAACTGCAAAAGGACGAGCATTAGGTATGGTAGGTGAAGCACGTTGGCAACAGTTTTCTGCCAAGCGTGAAGCAATAGAAGCCACTCAAACATTATTGCATAATTCTTGGGTACGTATAGGCCATAATGAGGCATTGAAAGATATTCTGCTTAACCCCATGCAACATGATAATCGCGCCTCAGAATTTATAAAACGTCCAGAAATTAACTACCAGCATTTATTAAAACTAAAGGATCTGAACTTACCTGAAATACCTCCAGAAGTAAGCGAACAAATAGAAATTCAAAATAAATATGCTGGTTATATAGACAGACAACAACAAGACATTGAAAAAATGCGCAAGCAGGAACAGACGGCATTGCCTAAATCGCTTAACTACAGTGAAGTGATAGGATTATCTACAGAAGTAATTCAAAAACTGTCGAGGATAAAACCAACATCACTGGCACAAGCAGGCCGTATTTCAGGAGTAACTCCTGCAGCTTTATCCTTACTTTTAATCCATTTGAAAAAACAACGGCTTGAAGCATGAGCGAGCATTTCACTATATTGCAAAATGATGAGAGAAAAGAGTTAAAACTACTGCTTGAACAAGGATTGCTGCAATTTAACTTAAGCTCATTTAGTTCCTTATTATTAGATTATTTATTTTTACTGAAAAAATGGAATGTAGCTTATAATCTGACCGCCGTCCGCGATCCTGAGTCCATGGTGAGTAAGCATATATTAGACAGTTTGGCTATTTTACCTTGGGTTAGTGGTGAGCGAATAATCGATGTAGGAACTGGTGCTGGTTTGCCAGGTATTCCTCTTGCGATTGCTAAACCAGAAACACATTTTGTTTTATTAGACGCTAATGGAAAAAAAACACGTTTTCTTAATGAGGTAAAGCGGCAATTGAGCTTGAAAAATCTTGAAATTGTACATTTTAGAGTCGAGAACTACCACCCGGTTCAAGGTTTTGATACAGTGATAAGTCGAGCATTTAGTAGCCTTTCACAAATGATTCAGTGGACAAAGCATCTTGTTGCCAAAGATGGAAAATGGTTGGCAATGAAAGGTCGTTATCCTGCTGCCGAACTGCATGAAATAATGCAAAACTGCAAAGTGGAACATTATACTGTTAAAGGTGTTGATGGTGAACGTTGCTGCGTGCTGATAGAAAACACTCAACCAAGGAATTAATCATGACGAAAGTCATAGCCATTGCCAATCAAAAAGGTGGGGTAGGTAAAACGACTACGGCTATTAATTTAGCTGCATCCCTCGCTACAAATCACCAAAACATCTTGTTGATCGATTTAGATCCCCAGGGAAATGCAACTATGGGTAGTGGTATTGATAAAAACCAACTAGTTCATACTACTAATGATGTGTTATTACACGACTGTCTGGCAGAACAAGCCTGTTTAACTACAACTTATGGTTATGATTTAATTCCTGGCAATGATGACTTAACGGTTGCTGAAGTAAGTCTCATGGAGCGTAATCATCGTGAAACTTTTTTATATAAAGCATTACAACCCTTGCAAAGTCGCTATGATTATATTCTTATTGACTGCCCTCCTGCATTAAATACATTAACCATTAATGCGTTTGTAGCAGCCGATTCGGTACTCATTCCCATGCAATGCGAATATTATGCATTAGAAGGTTTAGCCGCACTCCTGTCCACTATTGAGCAAGTTAAAGCATCGGTAAATTCTCGTCTACATCTTGAGGGCGTACTGCGCACTATGTATGATGGACGTAATCGACTGTGCTCTGATGTATCAAAACAATTAATTGAACACTTCCCTACTAAAGTTTATAGAACAGTGGTTCCACGCAATGTTAGACTAGCAGAAGCACCTAGTCATGGTATGCCGGCAATCCACTATGATAAGTCATCAGCTGGGGCGGCTGCCTATATGGTACTTGCTGCCGAGTTGATTAATAAACAGACTGTAGTAGGTTAAAGGGAGTAATTTATGACAGTAAAACGCAGTGGTTTAGGACGTAATTTATCCGCCTTATTGGGTGAATCTGCTACTATTCTTTTAAATGAAAAACCAGCAATGGAGAATCTTAAACTTGCAGTGGACTGTTTGCAACCTGGCAAATATCAGCCACGCAGTGAAATGGAACAAACCCCCCTAGTCGAATTAGCAGAATCCATAAAAAAGCAAGGACTGTTACAACCGCTTCTGGTTCGGGAGCTTAGCGATGGTCGTTATGAAATTATTGCCGGCGAACGCCGTTGGCGCGCCAGCCAACTTGCTGGACTAACTGAAATACCTGTTATTTTAAAACAAGTTGATGATGAAACTGCCATAGCCATGGCCTTAGTCGAAAATTTACAACGTGAAGATTTAAATGCCATGGATCAAGCACGTGCCATGTATCGACTCACAAGTGAATTTTCCTTAACACATCAGCAAGTTGCCGATCTTTTATGTAAATCACGTACTGCAGTAAGCAATTATTTGCGTTTGCTGACATTATCAACAGCCGTAAAAAAACTGCTGGAACATGGCGACATCGATATGGGACATGCACGTGCCTTGCTGATGCTTGAAGAAGAACAGCAAAACCAGGTAGCACAATTAATTGTTACTAAAAATTTATCTGTTCGTGAAACCGAGAAATTGGTAGAACGTATTAAAGCAAGTAAGAGCACTGAAGAATTAGATGTTGTGTCACTTGATCTACACTACCAAGAACAAATAAATAATTTAGCACGACTGCTGCGCACTGCGATTAAATTAAAACCTGGAAAATCTGGCAAAGGATCTTTAGTTATTCATTATGATAGTACCAACAGTTTGCAAAAAATTATTGAACAACTGATGAATTAAAATAATGTTTGGCTTAGATATAATGCTCTGCCCTCAATTGCTGCCTGTGAGGACGTGAATAGGGACAAAAGATAGAGTCTTTTACTAAACATCCTCACAATACACAATGCACCCTTTTGTGGTTATGCTGTACTATTAGCTATTGATGGATATCCTTTACATGGATTTATTTGAACCTATAATTTTTCTCCTGCTGCTAGCAGTTCTTTCTGTGCCGATTGCCAATCGTTTTCACTTACCATTTGAAATTTTTCTAGTTGCGGTGAGCGCCATTATTAGTTTTATGCCTTGGATACCACATATTCAAATAAATCCTGATATGGTGTTTAAACTTTTTTTACCTCCTATCTTGTTTTCAACTGCTTATTTTATTTCATGGCAAGATTTTAAATTTAATTTAAGACCAATTACACTCAATGCTTTTGGATTAGTTATAATAACTACAGTTGCCGTGGCCCTACTAATTAAAGCCATTTTTTCAGAAATATCCTGGGCAGAAGGTTTTTTACTTGGCGCTATTTTATTGCCAACTGATGCTACCGCAGCCATAACAATTGTAAAGAAGTTACATTCCCATAGACGAATACTTTCAATTTTAGAGGGCGAAAGTTTAATTAATGATGCAACAGCTTTGTTGTTATTTCGCTTTAGTATAGCGGCAATTGTGTCAGGTACTTTTTCCATGTCTCATATGGCCAGTGACTTTTGCACGATCCTTATTGGTGGAGCAATCACTGGTTTAGCTACTGGTTTTATAGCCCTCTGTTTACTCCAATACATCAATAATGTCTTAGCTGAAACAACTTTTACCTTTATTACTGCATTCATAAGCTATCTGATAGCCGATCAATTTGGATTTTCTAGGGTCATCTCTACTGTGTTTTGTGGTGTTATGATTGGTAGATTACTACCAGGATTCGCCTCTGCACAACTGATGTTTTTATCAAGAGCTAGTTGGAGCATCTTCTTATTTATTATTAATTGTTTTGTTTTTATATTAATTGGTCTTGAATTACCTTCCGTGATTAAATCGTTGTCTTATCCGCTAACTTATTTAATTTTTTATAGTGCCGTAGTCCTCTTGGCTATTATAGGAATTCGTATCGTTTGGATTTTTGGTGTGGCTTATATAGCCCGCAAATTAATTCCATCGATCATAAAAAAAGATCCTATGCCAAACTGGCAATTGATATTTGTGGTAGGCTGGTCCGGCATGAGAGGAGTTGTTTCATTAGCCGCAGCATTAGCGATTCCAATTCAATTAGCCCCAGGAATACCGTGGCAACATTAATAATTCCAGCCTTAACATTACCTGTATTAATCAAAAAATTTCAATTAAAAGAAGATCCTAAGATACGCATGCAAGAAGAAGCACAAGCCCGTATTCGCACTTATGAAGCAGCATTAGAAAGAATTGCTGAATTAACAAAATGTGTACATGTTTCGGATGAGGTACTATTAGAATTTCAAAAACCAATTCACCGTCGACTTTCTATGATCAAAACTCAGCTTTGTAAATTCCCTCATTCAACTATAAATGAAGATTATCAAAACTTAAAAAAATTAACCTTAACCGCTATAGCGACTGAAAAACAGACTTTATTGCATATGCGCAAAGCGGGGCAAATTCATGATGAAGTATTCCATCTTCTCAATGAAGAATTAAGTTTAGAAGAAATACGGACGCGAAATTTGAGAATGTAACCAAATATAAATAAACACAACTATTCTAGAATGCCAACTAGTTTAATGAATAGGAAACAAAATTATCTTAAAATATAAAACTAGTATAGAGTAGCTAATATAAAATATTGCTTTATACCCGCATTCGTGTTAAAGATTTTCTTGTACAATGTTGCTCAAAACTTACATGAACTATGATTCAGTAAATTTATTATACTAAGGAAGGAACTATGAGAAAATTTATTATGTTAAGTACTGCACTTTTTACGTCAACTATCTCCAATGTAGGTAGTACTGCTAGTGGACCGACTCAATTAACTGGAGGTTCAGTTAGTCAACAAATTGTACAATTAAATACTCAACTGCAAGCCCAATTGAAACAAATGCACGATCAACAACAACAGCAAATAATTACTCTGAATACCCAACTGCAGGCTCAAATGAAACAAATGCACGCTCAAATTCAAAAAATTTATACTGAAAATCAAAATCAAATGAAGCAAATGCAAGCACAAATTAAGCAAGTTCAACAACAAGCATTTCAGATTAAAAAGTAGGTTTTTTTAGCACGATTGAAATGTTAAGTGAGGCTATAAAAAAGCCTCATGCAAAGTTCCTATTTAGTTCGTACTAATTGCAAGATGTAGAACTTTTTTATAGCCAATATACAAAAATGAATAGAAACAACCATACCACATCCACAAAGTGCCAATACCAAGCAACGCCTTCAAAAGCAAAATGACGTTCTGGGGTAAAATGACCTCGCTTGCAGCGAACTAAAATCACAATGAGCATGATGGTTCCCAAAGTCACGTGCAAGCCATGAAAACCTGTCAACATAAAAAAAGTTGTTCCATAAATCCCAGCAGACAACGTCAAATTCATTTCTGTGTATGCTTCATGATATTCATAAGCTTGGCAAATTAAGAACAAAATACCTAAAGCTATAGTTAACGACATACCAATTAGTAATTGAGAACGCTTATTTAACTTTAAAGCCCAATGTGCCCAAGTGATTGTAACCCCTGATGTTAATAAAATTAATGTATTGATTGCAGCTAAACCCCATGCCCCCATTGCTTCGTGTGCCCCAGCAAAAACTTGGTTGTTGGGGTTTACTAATACAGGCCAGGTTGCTTTAAAATCTGACCATAAAGTAAAATGAGTCATTGGATGTACTTCGCCGCCTAAAAGTGGCACCACCCACAATCGTGCATAAAACAGAGCACCAAAGAATGCGCCGAAAAAACATACTTCTGAAAAAATAAACCAGCACATACCCCAACGAAAAGATCGATCAACTTGAAGATCATAAAGCCCTTTACCATTTTCATAGATGACTTGACCAAACCAGCCAAACATCATAAAAATAATAATCGCAAGACCCATGCTAAAAAGGTAAGGTCCATACCAATCATGATGAAGCCAGGACGCTGCCCCTACCAAGAACGTGGTTAATCCACATGATCCAACCAAAGGCCAGTGACTGGGCTTGGGGATGTAATAAGTACCATGTGCTCCCATTGTATTTTAGTCTCCTGTATCAATAATTCATTTAAGCTCTTCAATTAAAAAATCTCCTTTTTTGATGACAGCCCAATGCTAGATGAAAGTAAAATTACCCTCGCCTACAGGCATTTCTCATCAAAAGAGCAAGGAGCTAATTACGCTAACTACGGCCTGTCACATCAAACAAGGTATAGGACAATGTAACCGTATTCACATTTTCCGGTAATTCAGTATCCAAATGAAATAACAAGGGCATATTCATTGCTTCACGCCCATTTAATGTTTGCTGAGTAAAACAAAAACATTCTGTTTTTTTTAGATATTTAGCTGCAATGCCAGGTGTAACGCTGGGTATTGCTTGGACCGTCATTGGATAATCAGTCTTGTTTTCAGCATAAAATTCTAATTTAACTATTTCTCCAGGATGCACTTTGATTTTATGTATTTTTGGATAAAATGCCCAAGGCACGCCGCCGTTATTCGTTGCAACAAACTCAACTAAAACTTCGCGGTCTTGGACAATCTTAGCCGTTTTCGTATCGTAGGCTACCGCTTCTTTGCTTGTTTTACCATTAATCCCTAAGGTTTGGCATAAACTGTTATAAATAGGAACTAAAGCAAAACCAAATGCAAACATTCCTAATACAATACCCGTTAAGAGAACAAGCAACCTACCATGATTTCTCTCATTATTCATACAACATTACCCATCGACTTACAAATTTAATTCGGGTGGCGTGGTAAATGTATGATACGGTGGTGGAGAAGGTAAGGTCCACTCTAAACCTTGAGCACCCTCCCATACCCTTGAAGTAACCAGATCGTTCTTAGTTCTTCTTTTTCTTATGGTAGCAATCACATTATATAAAAACAGTAATTGTGAGAAACCAAAAATAAAAGCGCCTACAGTGGATATCATATTAAAATTAGTAAACTGTAATGCATAATCAGGAATCCTTCGCGGCATACCAGCCAAACCTAAAAAGTGCATAGGAAAGAATGCCAGATTCACTGAAAATACTGAGAGCCAAAAATGCCATTTACCTAAACATTCATTATACATGTGTCCGGTCCACTTAGGCAGCCAGTAGTAAGTAGCTGCTACCAGGGAAAAGATTGCACCAGGAACTAAAACATAATGGAAGTGCGCCACGACGAAATAACTGTCTTGATACTGAAAATCAGCGGGAACCAAAGCCAACATCAAACCAGTAAATCCACCAATAGTAAATAAAAAAACAAAAGCTAAAGCAAATAGCATAGGTGTTTCAAAGGTCATTGATCCTCGAAACATGGTACTTACCCAGTTAAATACTTTAATTCCTGTCGGCACCGCAATTAACATGGTGGTGTACATGAAAAACAGTTCAGCACCTAAAGGTACTCCTGTAGTAAACATGTGATGTACCCAGACAATAAATGACAATAACGCAATACTCACAGTGGCATACACCATGAAGTGATAACCAAATAAAGGCTTACGGCTAAATGTAGGGATAATTTCTGAAATAACACCAAATGCAGGTAATATCAAAACATAAACCTCGGGATGTCCAAAGAACCAAAATATATGTTGAAATAATATAGGATCACCGCCCCCTGCTGCACTAAAGAAACTGGTGCCAAAATGACGATCAGCCAACATCATGGTCACTGCCCCAGCTAGAACAGGCATAATTGCTATAAGTAAGAAAGCGGTAATTAGCCAGGTCCAAACAAACATTGGCATTTTCATTAACGTCATGCCCGGAGCTCGTAAGTTCAATATGGTTGCAATAATATTAATCGAACCCATAATGGAGGAAAGACCCATCATATGTATCGAAAAAATCATGAAATCGGTACTGGGTGGCGCATATTTGGTTGATAAAGGTGCATACATAGTCCAACCAAAATTAGGCCCGCCGCCTGCATGAAACATAGTTGAAAACAGCAAGGTAAAGGCAAATGGTAAAATCCAAAAACTCCAGTTATTAAGCCGAGGTAAAGCCATATCGGGCGCACCGATCATCATAGGAATTTGCCAATTAGCCATTCCTGTAAATGCTGGCATTACCACACCAAATAACATTACCAAACCATGCAAGGTAGTCAGTTGATTAAAAAAGTTAGGATCAACTAGGCGATGTCCTGGCTGAAATAACTCTGCTCGAATAATCAATGCCATCCCACCAGCCACGAAGAAACTGATCATTGCCAACCAGAGATAAAGAGTACCAATATCTTTATGGTTGGTAGTAAATAGCCAGCGCTTTACAAATCCCAAAATACCTTTGCCTTGTTCAGGCCCATGATCATCATGATCATCGTCATGTGTTATTGCATAACTCATTGAAAACCTCCAGCTTTAGCTTTATTAACCATGGTTGGTTGTTTGTTCGCATTTTGTCGCTCTGCAGCCACTTCTGCAGGTTGAATCATATCGTTTGTGTTATTTGCCCAAGCATTACGCTCATAAGTAGCAATTGCTGCAACCTCTTCATCGCTAAGCTGATCCTTATACGGCTGCATCGCCGAGCCCGGGATACCATCTAAGATGATGTCTATATGACGAGAAATGGGCGTACCTACTGCTACAGAACTCCCTTTAAGCGCCGGATACATTGGTGGTAACCCTTTACCATTTGCTCGATGACAGGCGGCACACAATTGCTCGTATTTATGTTGTCCCAAAATCATCAGTTCATCACGTTGCATTATTTTTTGTGTAGCGGGTTGTATTTCTTCATTGGCGTATTGATCCTGTTTCAAGGTTTGCGAAGCAACCCATTTATCAAAGTCTGCCGGACTTACGGCTTCCACAACAATTGGCATAAACCCATGGTTAATCCCACAAAGCTCTGCACATTGCCCCCTGTAAATACCAGGCTTTTGAATAATTGCCCAAGCTTCATACATAAATCCAGGAATTGCATCACGTTTAATGCCTAATTCAGGAACCCACCAGGAATGAATTACATCATTTGAAGTAACCAGAAAACGAATCTTTTTATTAATGGGTAAAACAAGTGGTTTATCAACTTCTAATAAATACCATTCATTCTTTGGTTGTGTATTTTGGATTTGCGCTAAGGGAGTAGATAAAGTACTAAAATAAGAAATCCCTTGATCTAAGTACTCATAACGCCATCGCCATTGATAACCTACTACTTTAACCGTTACATCAGACTCTTTCGTATTATCCATACGAATTAAAACGCGTGTAGCAGGTATAGCAAGACCTACTAAAATTAAGAATGGAATAATTGACCAGATAAGCTCTAGACGAGGATTATCATGAAACGATGCTGCTTTGTATCCTTTAGATTTTCGATGATGAATCAGAGAATAAATCATTACTCCAAATACTACGACGCCAATAATGGCGCAAACTACCATACAAACCATATGTAGATAATATATATCTTGACTTATGGGTGTTACCCCCTCAAACATATTTAACTGCCAATTATCCGCAGCAGCAAATACTGGCTGGCCTGCGATTAATAATGCAAGAAGTGTTATTAATTTATAGAGTGTTAACCTGTTTAACATCCCAATTCCTCATTTTGTCATAAAGCCAGGAAGCCTGGCGGTCGATAAATTGTACTTATCGGTACTCTGCGACTATTAACCGCACAAACCGTCTGGATTCTGTATGTTTACCACAATGAATAATTACCTTCAGTTTTAGATTGGCTGACCATATACTTAATTGCTTTGATTATTTCATTACTAGTACATTGTTCACAGCCACCATTTTTAGGGTGGTTTTTCCCATGAATTGTATTTTCAATCAACACATCCATATTTTTAGCGATTAATGGCTTCCACGCTTCTTTATCACCAATTTTTGGAGCACCCGATTTGCCTTCATTATGACAAACGGCACAATTTTCATTGTAAACATCAACCCCATTAGTAGGGAATTTAGTAGCCCCACCCGACTTAAGATCAGTCAATTCTGTACGAGTTAATGACTCATTGAGAATATAATCCACAGCAGAAATCACATCGTTGTCAGAGCAAGTGACACAAGCTCCTTTGACTGGCATCGAGTTGTATCCATGAATTGCACGACGGTACAAACCTGTTAAACCGCTAGTTTTCAGGCGAGAATACCAATTTACCGCATCACCAATAAGCGGTGCACTCATTTGACCATCTTGATGGCAAATCACACACGCAGTATAATAAACTTTTTTTCCACGTGAGAGCGAAGGGGCTGCATTAGATGCTGGTAGTCCTAATGGCTCTTTACTCTCTACCGTTTTTAGGTAAGTAGCCACGGCCATTGTATCAGCATCTGTCAAATACTTCATACTGTTATGATTTACTTCTGCCATTGGACCCGAAACAGGACCGGCATTGTTAATTAACTGATTTTTTCTGAATACATCAGCAACTTGCTCCGTGCTCGCTGACTCTAATCCGTATTTAGTAATATTAGGAGCCCAGTAACCATCAATAAAACCACCGGTTAGGTAATAGGTATTCTTTGGTGCACCAAACACATTTAATGGTGTATGACACATGCTGCAGTGGCCTAAGCCATCAACAATATATTTACCACGGTTCCACTCAGGAGTTTGGTTTTTATCATATTGAATTTCACGATTTTCAGGAAAGAAAAATAATAAATTCCATCCCCAAAGGCTAAGGCGAGCGCCAGGAACATTAAAAGGAAAAGGTAAGGGTTTATTCTCTTGGCGTATAGGTGGTAAATTCATGAAATAGGTATACAAAGCACGAGCATCATCATCAGTAATTTTAGAAAAATAGTAGTATGGGAATACTGGAAAATAATTTCTACCCTTAGGATCACGACCTTCTTTCAGCGCACGAATAAAATCTTGCTCAGTCCAGGTTCCGATGCCAGTTTCTTTATCAGGGGTTATGTTAGGACTATAAAAGGTTCCAAAAGGAGTTTCTATTGGCAATCCGCCAGCATAGGCGGGTGTTCCACCGCGAACGTCAGTATGGCAGGAAATACAGTCTCCCATTTTAGCCAGGTATTCCCCTCGTTGAATCAATGCTTGTTGCGCACCCTCAGCGGGAGTAGTAGGTGGATAAGCCGGATAATATCCATCTATAAGCGGTAATTTCTGTTGTGTAGGGATAGTTTCAGCATACAACAATTGACCCATTATGCTTAACACCATCAACGTTGCAGCAACAATCAGCTTTCTTAGTAACAAAGAGCCCACGCTCCCTCCTATTTTGTTCTTATTTTGCACGCTTCTCTTGCGAAGACAGAATAACCGAGGCATTTTATACTCTACAACGACCAAGTTGCAACGTTATAATTGCGATCTTAATCTTAAATTTTACGTTCTGTGCTCTGCTTATTTTAACAGCCAAATAGCAAGGCAACCTGAGTTTTTAAAATTATGTGGGAAGTGAATATAAAACATAGAAAGGGCCAATCAGTGTGTCGCCAATTGACCCAGTGGAATGACACATAGCAAGTCCAACCTCGCAGGGAGAATATCTCATAAGCATTTGGTTGGTGTCAACTTATTTACTACCAACATCATATACTTTCAATAAATACCATTGATAAGTTCCTTTAAAAAATCAGGGAAAACCGGTGCTGCAATTAGCAAAGTCATTGCAGTTAAATGTAGCGGGACAGGGAGCAGCAAGCCCGGGGGCGATAGTGCCCTGGATGATGGTTTGAGACGCATTGCTGCAGCTTGAAAGAATGCCGCCACCTGAACAGGTGCATCTAATATCAGCACCCAGTATACACTGTCCACCTAGCGTCGTGAGCGGTACGGAGGATGGTAACCCAGACGATTTACACCCACTGCATCCAGCCAACTGTGTGCCACCTGCTGAAAGGATTATTAGTAACCCCCATTTATGAGCCATCCATATTTTGTTTAATCTACTAATCACAATCATACTCCTTTGAAATTATTGCTCCTACTGCACCAACAAGTAATTTAAATCCAAGCGTTTATTTATAACATTTAAAACATACTATAATCAGACATTTTTTAGGTATTATAGATAAATGGTATTGTTGCATAAATCAAATTTAAACAACAATGTCTAAAAAAATTGATTAGCCACTCCCCTAGAAGCTACTCATCATTGTTGTTCTTATTCTATTCAGTTACACTTAACCTTTTTATACTATTGAGCCATCATGTTTTACGGTGATACTATTGAGGAAACACGCGGATTGTTCTTTAACAGCTGGGATAAATACCAGCAGAATAAACCATTATTGCCACTGGAAAACGAGATTGTACAAGTCATATTGGCTCACCCTGAGTACCATAATATATTGGAAAATCATAATCAGTTTCAACACCAGACTTATTTTCCTGAATTGGGTGCAACCAATCCATTTTTGCACATGGGACTACATCTTGCGATTAGAGAACAAGTGGCCACAGACCGTCCTGTGGGAATTAATATAGTTTATAAAAAGCTTGTTAAAAAATATGGCGACCTCTTGACCGTCGAACATTTAATGATGGATCAACTGGCAGAATGTTTATGGCGTTCTCAGAAGAATAATTTGCCTCCAGATGAGCATTACTATTTGAATACTTTAGCAAATTTATGAGGTATTTAAGTAACTTTTTAATACGTTGTGGCACTATTAAGTTACTTACGTTTCATGAGACGTAGGTATCGCTTTTATTACAATATGTTGAAGAAGTTACGAATTTAACTGGGTATCTTATCAAAGATCGGTTAGTATGAAGTATTTAATAAGAAAATCAACCTGATTTATGACTGAGCAAGAGAAAACTACTCATTTTGGCTATGCTTCAGTGGCCTGGGATGAGAAAGAAAAAAAAGTCGCTGAAGTTTTTCATTCCGTAGCGAAAAACTATGATGTCATGAATGATCTCCTGTCGCTTGGTATTCATCATTTATGGAAACGCTATGCTATTGAATTGAGCCAGGTGCAATCAGGACAATCAGTTCTTGATTTAGCTGGTGGCAGCGGTGATCTCACTCGATTATTAGCAAAAAAAGTGGGCGACTCAGGGTTCGTTGTTTTGGCCGACATCAATTCCGCTATGCTTAATGTTGGACGCAATAGTTTACTTGATGTAGGCATTTATAAGAACATTAATTTTGTTCAAGGAAATGCTCAATATTTACCGTTTACCGACAATAGTTTTCATTGCATTACCATGGGTTTTGGTCTGCGTAATGTTACCGATAAAGACGAGGCTTTACGTTCCATGTACCGTGTCTGTAAACCTGGAGGCAAATTGCTAATTCTGGAATTCTCTACCCCAACGATTCCTGGCTTAAAACTAATTTATGATTGGTATTCGTTTACTATTTTACCTAAAATGGGCGCATTTTTTGCGCAAGATGAAGCCAGTTATCAATACCTTGCCGAATCCATACGCATGCACCCAGATCAAAATACATTAAAGAAAATGATTGAAGATGCCGGATTTGAAGATTGTCGCTATCATAATCTAAGTGGTGGCATCGTTGCTTTGCACATCGCTTACAAGTATTGAGTCGATTATGTTAAAAAAATATTCTCTCAAAGCCCTACAAAAAGCCATTAATAAGGCCTTACACTTAGACGAACAGATGCCAACCAAACTTTTGGCACTTGAAAATAAAACGCTCGAAATGGTTATTGCACCATTAAATGTTCACTTTTTTATCCATTTTAAAGAAGGTCAAATACACTTACTTGAGAACTATGATGCACCTGTCGATACTGTTATTCACAGTACTCCAATTGGCTTAATACGCTTAGGTCTTCTGCCTGCGTCAAAAGCCCGTTCATTATTTAATGATAAAATCCGTATGTCCGGCGACACTGAATTAGGACAACAAGTTAAAAAACTGTTTGATGAAATGGATATTGATTGGGAAGGACATTTAGCCCATTTTACTGGCGATGTCGTTGCTCATCAGATTGGCTCTTTTGTCCGTAAAGGAATGAGCTTAAAAAAACGTTTTGATGCGTCCATGCGTCAAAATATGTCAGAATACCTTCAGGAAGAATTACGTGTCGCCCCAACAAAAAATGAATTAGAAGATTTTTTTGCTGAGATCGACGAACTATCATTATGCGTTGAACGCTTACAAGCCCATGTGAATTATTTAATAAGTCGCCATGAAATCAATTAAACAACTCATTCGTATTCTCCACATCAATTATATTCTGGCTAAAAATGGGCTAGATAATGTGGTCGTATCACTAAGACTTTTTGCACCATTACGGTTTATAGTCTATTTAAATCCTTGGAACTGGTTTCGTAAAGAACATTTAAGTCATGGCGAGGCACTGCGTAAATCACTGGAAGAATTAGGACCTATTTTCATTAAATTCGGTCAGGCTCTTTCTACCCGCCCTGATATTTTACCACCTGACATAGCCCAGGAATTAAGTAAGCTTCAAGATAAAGTACCCCCATTTTCTAGTGAGCAAGCAACAGCGATTATCACCCAGGCCTATGGCTTATCACCTTATGAAGTCTTTGCCGAATTTGATCCCGTAGCTTTAGCATCAGCCTCTATGGCGCAAGTTCATGCAGCAACGTTAAAAACAGGTGAAGACGTTATTATCAAAGTACTTAGACCCAACATGCAACGTGTGATTGAGAATGACTTAAACATTATGCATACCCTTGCAAAATGGGCTGATCGCTATTGGCCTGAAAGCAGACGTTTAAAACCTAGAGAAATAGTAAGAGAATTTGAGCATACCTTACTTGATGAGCTTGATTTACAAAGAGAAGCAGCTAATGCAGCGCAATTACGTCGCAATTTTGAAAATTCCCCCATTCTCTACATCCCTGAGATCTATTGGGATTACACTCACTATAATGTAATGGTTATGGAGCGTATTCATGGTATCGCTGTTGCTGATTTAAGTACTCTACATGCCCATGGTATCGACGTAAAAAAACTGGCGGAACGCGGTGTGGAAATCTTTTTCACGCAGGTTTTTCGCGATTGTTTTTTTCATGCCGACATGCATCCAGGAAATATATTTGTTTCCTATAAACATCCCAAAGATCCACAATATATTTGCATTGATTTTGGTATTATGGGTACCTTGAATGACAATGACAAGCGTTATTTGGCAGAAAACCTACTTGCTTTTTTTAATCGCGATTATCGCCGTGTTGCGCAGTTGCATGTAGAATCAGGTTGGGTTGCACGCGATACCCGTATTGAAGAATTTGAAAGCGCGATTCGTATGGTCTGCGAACCCATATTTGAAAAACCATTAAAAGACATCTCTTTTGCCCAAGTCGTGTTACGTCTCTTTCAAGTAGCTCGACGTTTTCACATGACAGTGCAACCACAATTAGTTTTATTACAAAAAACGTTATTGGCAATAGAGGGCTTGGGACGCCAACTTTATCCAGAACTAGATTTATGGGCTACAGCGAAACCTTTCCTTGAGCAATGGGTAAAAGATCAAATTGGTCCAAAAGCTTTTTTTAGTCAATTAAAACAAAATATGCCTTTTTTTGCTGAACAACTACCGCATATGCCACGGCTGATTTTTGATTTTCTTGAACTTAAAAAAGAGCAATTATTAGCCGCTAAAGAACTGGCAGCGGCAAAACAGGAACAAGAATCATCAGGTCTAAACTGGAACAGTGTAGCCATTGGTGCCAGCCTGTCCTTTCTTTTTATAGGTATGCTTGATTATTTGCAGCTTATCAATCATAAACAGCTCTCAGTCATTGCTCTAGCCGGCTTCATTGGTGCTGGATTATTTGTATTTATTAACCGTAACGCGAGGAACTAGCATGGGACTTAGTGGTATTAGCCCTCTTTCTTTATTATTAATTCTGATAATTATTATCGCTCTTTTTGGTACCTCCAAATTAAAAACTATAGGTACGGACTTGGGAGAGGCGATTAAAAATTTCCGTAAAGCATTAAATAATGAGCAGATAAACACTAGCTCTAAAAACGATAAGAATCATTTATGAGTATGGAGCTTTTGCTGATTCTCATTGTCGCGCTGATTGTGTTTGGACCGACTAAATTACCCATGTTGGCATCGCATTTAGGGTTGTTGCTACGAAAGTTCAATCAGCTCTCAACTCATGCCGCAGCGTTTTGGCAACAACAGCTTAACGAGTATCAATTGCAGGAAAATCAACGCAAAGCAGAAGAAGCGGATAAAAAATATAAGGAAGATTAATATCTTGACAAGACTATAACAGTACAGTCCTGCTGTACCTTACATGTCTGTTGAACATACAAATACTGATACATTTTCAAAGGACTTAACTAATTTTTTAAACGTCCTTGGTTTAACGCTATCCTGGGGAAAAATCCAAAACTAATGGATTCACCACGAATAATTGTTTGTTTTTTTCTGCAGCTTCCTGTTTTGTCTTTTTTGAAAATGATAATGGAGTGTATTTATTGCACGGCTCCTCTTGACGTTATTTTATATACTGATTAAGACAAAATAAATAATGTGCTCTGTGCACTAAAATGGCTTCTCTTTTTGTTAATGTATGCATTTGTCTCGTGATTGTGTTAGAAAAATCTTGAATAGCTTTGTAAGACTGATTATTCGATGTAACAAAATCCTTTTCTAATTGCTCCACTGTACAATATTGATAGATTAAATAAAAAATTGTTCTTAACAACCCGATTATGTTTTCTAATTTTTCTTTTTCCTGCGGCCTATTTGCCCTTATTTTTTCACTCAATGGAGAAAACGGATAATACTGAAGATGAGTTGTCTCAGCATAACCTAACATACGACTACTGGTAGTAATTAACAACATAAGTTGCTGTCATTTTCAGTTGATTTCCACCAAAACACTCATAACGCCTGTTCAATACATAGTATAAAAGAGGGTGATGAAAAGACCCGCATTGACCAATGATTCTTGTAAAGCAAGATATGGTGCCACTTCGCTGCCATTTTGCCATTGTCATAAGATAAATTATAAATAGCCCAATCCCAAAATTCCTTAATTATTTTCTTAATGGGAACCATCATTTCAGGCTTGAGATCACAGCCATCATTCTGAATGTCCTGTATCTTGGTTAAACTAAATAAGTCTTCAATTTTGCACTGTGATTTGAGGATTTTTTTAATTCACTGAATTTCACGGTTCACTCCCTCTAAAATTAATTAGTCTTTCATGAGAGTATACGAAAAATATATGCGCTGAAAGTGCAGTTGACAACATCGTGAAGTTGTCAAGAAGTTATAATAGCTCCTAGCCAAATCGCTTCACGGGTTGATGACAATAAGGTAACTTCTGATGCTTGTTATAATAATCCTGATGATAGTCTTCTGCGGGCCAAAAAATTTGCACAGGAAGCAACTGTGTTACTACTGAATAACCCTGCTTGCGCAACATTTGGATTAATGTTTCCACTTCCTTTAACTGCTTCTGATTATAATAAAACACTGCGCTCTGGTACTGTCGTCCCAGATCAGGACCTTGCCCCGTCTTTTGAGTTGGATCATGAATCTCAAAAAAACGCTTTAAAACCTGATGATAATTAGTTATATTTTTATCATAAAGAACACGTACTGCCTCATAATGACCCGTCTTCCCCTGACAAACCTGTTCGTAATCAGGCTCTAGCACCGATCCACCAGTATAGCCTACCTCGACCCGAAGCACCCCAGGAATTTTCTTTAAAAAATAATCCACACCCCAAAAACATCCACCTGCCATAATTGCTTCTTCCGTGTCTAAAACCTGACTATCCTCAACAAAATCAATGGATGCTGAATTAACACAATAGCGTAAATTGTTGAGGGTAAAATATTCGCCTGTAAAGAGATGGCCTAAATGAGCATCACAGCGTACACAAAGAATTTCCATCCGTCTGCCGTCACTATCTGCAACCTGCTTCACAGCAGCAAGTTGCGAATGAATTCTAATATCCTCATCAAAACTGGGCCAACCGCAACCAGAACCGAATTGACTTGAACCACGAAACAGTGCCAATCCACAGCGTCTGCATAAGTAAGTGCCTTTGCTCATCACATGATTGTAGCTTCCAGTATAGGGACATTCCGTGGCTTTATCACAAATTACTCTTTTTGCAAGCGGAGTTAAGCTGGCTGTTTTGTCAAGATAATTGTTCATACTATGCCCTTAATTCTCCTTGGCAAATTTTATCCGCTAAATACCCTACTGCACCCGCATAATAGATAGAGTTATTATAATGTAAAATCATTTTATAATTGGGGAATGTCATAAAAGTTGGACCTCCCAAAGGTTGAACAATACTAGCCTGCATGTTTTGATAAGGAAGTGGCTGCCCCTTGTCAGTACGCACACCCAATGCATTCCATTCGCTAACAGATTTTACAATGTTCTTACCCTCCATAGTCATGTCAAAATTCTTTGGTAATTTGACTTGAATCGCCCAAGGTTGTCCTGTTTGCCAACCATTTTGTTTCATATAATTGGCAATGGAAGCAAAAACATCAGGTTTGCTCCGCCAAATATCACGTCGACCATCGCCATCATAGTCAACAGCATATTTTACCCAACTGGAAGGCAAAAATTGTGGCTGTCCAGAAGCACCTGCCCATTCGCCTTTGAAATCAGGTAAACTGACATGACCTTCATTTAGAATACGCAGAGCAATAAATAATTCTTTACGGAAAAACTCTTTACGATTAGAGTCATAAGCAAGAGTCGCCAACGCCTTAATTACCGGGAAATTCCCCATATAAGTGCCATAACTTGTTTCCATTCCCCAAAAGGAAACGATAAAACAAGGATTAACACCATATTTTTTTGCTACATCTTCTAATACAGCCTGATTTTTTTTAAATTCCTTACGTCCCATAGCAATTCGGTAATTATCCACCCGCGTATTGCGATATTTGATAAATGTTAAACGATGTTCAGGCTGAGAACGTAACAGCCCTTTAATTTGGTGGCTTGGTTCATGAATATTAGCAAAAGCACTGTCAAAAACTTCAGGAGAGATCCCCTGCCGCATAGCCTCAGCATGCACATCACTAACCCATTGATTCCAGTTTTGTTGTGCAAAAACAACTGAGTGCATTAAAATAATATTTGTTAATACCGCCAACACCCACTTTTTCATCACTCTTCCCCTTGATTTATAACTCGTTTAAATTTATAACTTAAATGTATTTTATAAGATAGACCATTTAGACGAAACGAAAAATAATTTATAAACTTTTGTCAAATTAGACTTCATAATTTAGGTTTGATTAACAATTAAACATGGAGATAATTTTGCTTTTTAGATAAATGTTTACTATTTTTACTATACTGACTTCTATTTGTACGGAGATTAACCACTTATGACCAAGAATGCCGAACATTTTATTGCTACAGCAGATGGATCAAGACTCTCTTATCTTCAAGTTAATTTTTCATCAGTTGAGCAACAAAATATACTGCATGGACTTTACGCTTACATAACTTACGAAACTCCAGACGATAAAATTTATGTTTTACGCGCTTTTCAACCTGAGGGAAGCAATCATTCAGGGATGGCAATGTATTTTAAAAGCTACCTACCGCGCCACCTTTCACAATTTATCCCAGAGATTCAAGAACGACTAAAAAAAATTTGTGACCAAAAACCTGCTTATGGTGGAGAAATTTTATTATTTAAAAATGAAGTGATATCCTGGAACTTTAAAAGTAATACTTTTTCAAACAAGGAAATCTATAACGAAACTAATCCGCAATTTGAAAATATAATAAATCAAACTGGATTATCTAAACATCGTTTTATGAACATAAAAAATGCGGAGATATTCGCCACACAGTATAAAGAATTTTTTAACGGGGATGGAACTTATATAAATGCAAAAGCAGAAATAAAATTGAAAAAACATTTTTCATCTACAATAAATGAACATTGTTTTTTTAACACTAAAATAAATACGAAGACCAAACAACCTCAAGAAAATTACACCAATACATGTGGAGCAGCAGCCCAATAATTAAATTCAGCTGGAATTACTCACTACGTAAAGAAACAACTGGTGCCAATTTTGCTGCGCGTCGTGCAGGATAAAAACCAAAGAAGATGCCAGTAGCGGCAGATACCAGAAAGCCAGCTAGTGGTGGAAGAATATAGACAGTAAAATTCCAGGTACTGAAGTAAGCAACTATCCACGTAAAAATTAACCCTAAAATAACACCAAATACACCCCCAACCAAAGAGAGCATTACTGATTCAACCAAAAATAAAGTTTGAATGTCATTATTTCTGGCACCTACTGCTTTACGAATGCCAATTTCTTTCTTGCGTTCACTAACAGAAACCAGCATTACGTTCATCACGCCAATACCACCCACCAGAAGTGAAATACCACCAATCACTCCCAATAATAAAGTAAAAGTATGTCCCTGACTCTCCATACTGGCGATAATTTGCTTGGCACTGCGCGGAAAAACACTGAGTTTTGGAGAAACTGAGAAGATATATTGTTTTATCTCCTCGATGATTTTATCGATAGGACTATCAGGGTTTAATTGCAAAACCGCATTATTTATTTTGGCATCCTTACTGATTAAACTCATACCGGCAAGAGGAATAATCACCGCTTGATTCACATCTTCATTAAAAAAACCATTTTCCTTCCAGTGTTTTGCCACACCGATAATAGTATATAAAGATTGTCCAATGCGAACCTGTTTCCCGATGGGATCATCAAAACTAATTTGTTTAATTTGTTGTGCTAAATTATCACCAATCACACAATAATGCTCAAAAAAATCAACAAAAGAAACAAAATGTCCCTGAGCCAATTTAATGTTCACAATCTTTGCCAAATGCTCATCAGCACCAATAATAGCACCTTGCATTTGTTTTCCTTGAAAACTCAACGGTTGGTATGCAGTACTGTAAGGGGCAAGATTGACAATGTAGGGTATACTCTCCGGTATTTGTAGCCATTGCTCAATTGATAAAGAATCATTGTTACTTGGCGATTTACTTGGTGTTTTCTGATAAACAGCAACAGCGAGTAAATCGGTTCCTAACGCTTTAAATTGTTGCAACGCTTTTTCAGTAGCCAACTGCCCACAACTGATTAACGCAACCACGGCAGCAGTACCTACCAAGATACCCAAAACCGCTAAAAACGAACGTAGTTTTGCTGCAGTTAAATTAATTAAAGCCTCCTGACAGAGTCTGGCAAAATTCATTGCGAACTCTCTGCAATTACTGCACCATCAGCAAGGGTAATCCGACGCTTACATAATGAGGCAATATGGCTATCATGAGTTACCATAATGATAGTACGCCCTTGAGCATGTAAGTTTAAAAATAAATTCATCACCTCATTGCCTGTATGTGAATCCAGCGCCCCCGTCGGTTCATCAGCTAAAATCACCTGCGGATCCGTTACTAAGGCACGAGCAATGGCTACACGTTGCTGTTGGCCACCTGATAATTGGGAGGGGCGATGCTGGACATAACGCTCCATACCGACATGCCCTAAGACTGCATGGGCTCGTTCATTAATTTCCGCCGCACCACTACCCCGATATAGCAAAGGTAAGGCTACATTTTGTAGGGCAGTAAAGCGTGGTAATAAATTAAATTGCTGGAAAACAAAACCAATATTTTGATTGCGTAAAAGTGCAGACTCATCGTCAGTTAAGGCAGCCACATTATGATCATTTAACAAATAAGTTCCTGCATCGGCTGTATCTAATAAACCGATAATATTCATTAAAGTAGATTTACCTGAGCCAGAGGCACCAACAATAGCGAGTAAATCTCCCATATGAACCTTGAATGATACATTTTTTAATACAGTGGTACTAATGCCTTCAAGATGATAGATTTTTACCAAATCGATAAGTGTCATCAGAGGATGGGTATTTTGAGGGTCAACGGTATCATGCAACAGCATATCATTCATAAACGACCACATCACCTACTTGCAAACCGCTTTTCACCACCACTGAGTCAACTTGTGCTGCCCCCGTTGTGATAATACGTTTTTCTAGCTTCCCAATTGCATTTTCCACATAAACTGCACTTTGTCCATTTTCTCGCTTAATTGCTGCAATAGGAATTAATAATTGCTTACCACTATTGATGCTTAATTCTATATCCGCACTCATACCAACTTTGATCCAACGTTGCTGTTTTGGAGTTAAGGATTTCACTTCGACTACTGCCGTAAAAAATGGCAACCCACTACTCGTATTAGAAGCTTGTGCATTCACCGCGATCAATTTCCCTTTTAAAGGATGTTTCCCAAACGCAATGCCACTAATACTGGCATTCATTCCCGTCTTAATCTGTGAAATATCAATTTCTGGTACTTCTATTTCAATACTAATCCCTGACAAATCACCAATTAAAGCGATCACTTGTCCTGATTTAACCGAGGAACCGACCGTAATACGAGCTGTTTTATCTTCACCTGCCTTAGGTGGATAAAGTAATACACCATCTCCAGGTGACTTTAATTGAATTAAATTATGCTTTGAAGCTAATATGGATCTTATTTGGTCAAAATCTGCCAAACTTAAAGAAGACATATTTTGTGAATTTTTCTCATCGACTTTTTCCAACATTTCCATAAGCTTACGTGTAGATTGCATTAAGGTAACACGTACCGTATTCATATTGGATTTTTCACTTAAATAATTATTTTTAGATAATAATCCTGCAGCCCACAATTCTTCTGTTCCAGAAAATTTAGTTTTGGCTATAGTATAACTGTCTTTAGCTTTTAAATAATCAGTCAAAGTATCATTAAATTGTTTTTGGAGTTCATGCGAACTCAAAGTTAAAATGACATCGCCTTTTTTAACAAACTGACCATAATGAAAATGCATTCTTTCAACCACTGCCTCCAAGGAACTGGTTAAAGTATTTTCGTGTAAAGGCTGAATTGTTCCCGTAAAATGTAAATTTTTATGCAGAATCTGAGATTTGACTTCGTAGTGGTGCAACTTAACAATTTTTTGCTGCTCATGACTGTTGCATGCAGATAAGATCATACCAATGAATAGCAAGACGATAATTGTCCACCTGTTTTTTAAATACTTATTCATCCGCTATACCTTAAATTAATTTTCCAGTAATCCAATGTGGTTCCCAAAGTCCTTTGTAAACCAGATATCTGATTAAGATATGTAATTTTTGCACTGATTAGTCCTGATTGTGCTTGAATCAGCTGATTCTGAGTATTATTCACATCCAACGCACTGGCTATGCCAGCCTGTAGTTTTTTCTTTTCCAAGGCATAAGATTGTTCTGCTAGCTTTAACTGTTTTTCCGCTAATTGATATCGTTTGGCCAAACTTCGTATGTTATTAATTGTATTAGTAATATTGGTAATTAATGCTCTTTTCGTTGCTACTAGATTTAAACGGTCTTTTTCCAAACGGATCTTGGCGTTAATTAATTGACTCCGCCGACTCACATCATGTAAAGGAATGGTTAGTGTCAGACGTGCGGCTTCGGTCAAATTATTACCATTATAAATTCCGCGAAAACTATTGGTAACTCCTACTACATCATTTACCGTACCGCTTTGCACATTAACACCTAAGTCTACTTGCCATAATTGTTGATTTTTGGCAATCTTATAAGCACGCTCATCCGCACGCAAAGCCATTTTTTGTGCAAGATAGAGAGTATTATGCTGTAAAGCTTGTTCAATTGTTTGCTGTAAATCAGGTACAACACTCTCTTTCATACTTACATTACTGGGTACTGATAAATGGGTGTCCGGATCAAGACCTATGGTTTGCAACAATTCTTGGGTAGCAGTTTGAAAATCATTTTCGTATTGCTCTACCATCAAGCTGAGTGACTCAATTTGATAAGACTGCTGAATATTACCCGTAGGTTCTAATTGGCCTGCCGCTATTTTTTTCTCATTAATTTTATAAGATTTTTTGGCTTCTTTTAATTGCAAACGCTGGTTTTGTAAATTATTAGCACTTAAGATTAATGTTCTATACGCCATGATCACTTGAGTGATTTGATCAGAAATAGATTGACGCAAACCTAATTTATTTAACCATTCATTATCAACAGCATCTAATAAGGCCGCTTCATTCACATTCTTGCCAAAACCTCTTAATAAAGGTTGGGTAAGCGAAAAATTTAATACCGGATTAAAGTTGTTATTTTCTGATACATTATTATCAATGTTAAGGCTTGCCCGAGTTCCTAATTTCGTACGTAAATCAAATTCGGGACTCGCCAATAAAGTATGTGTTGTGTTGGTGCCAATGCCGTTAAATCTGCTTTTTTGTAACACTCCGGATGCACCCAAAGCATATTGCACTTCAAACTCATTATTAGCCAGACGCAATTGATAACGTTGTACCACACGATCCAGTTCTGCATTTTGGATGTTTGGGTTATAGCGTAAAGCCAATAAAATTGCTTCTCGTAGCTCCAAGCGATGAACATTTTTTTTGCGTGCTGCAGGTGAAGAAGGCAGATCTATCCAATTATTGAGCATAAATTCAGGGTTAGTAATCGCTTTTTGCAAACGCTCTTCCGCTCGTTTTACCTGTTCCTCATCAGTTATCGTTGTTCCCCAAACATGAAAAGCCAGTAAACTGCCCAACAACAACGAAAGACGTTTTATTAGCTTATTCATTAGGCTTTGTTCCATACGGCAAATCGCTGCTTATCCTGTAAACGTAGCGCCGTTAATTGACCACCCCATAAACATCCTGTATCAATGGCATAAATTCTAGGATTAGGACAGGCGCCCATTAAGGCAGCCCAATGCCCAAAAACGATATCTACTTCAATATTTTTACGCTGAGGCACCGCATACCAAGGATAAAGAGTTTTTGGGGCAGCAGCAACTGTCCCTTTATAACTTAAATCCAGTGTTCCTTGTGCATCACAAAAACGCATACGAGTAAAATAATTAGTAATCAGGCGCAATCGCTCCATACCCCTTAACTCATCAGACCAAATATCGGGTTTGTTGCCATACATATGCGACAGAAAATAGCGAAAATCATCCCCCGAAAGCACTGCTTCAAATTCTTTCGCTAACTGTATTGCCTGGGGTAAATCCCATACAGGAGCAATACCTGCGTGGGACATCACTACATTTAATTCAGAGGAATAATACAAAATAGATTGTTTTCTTAACCAATGACCTAAGAATTCACCATCAGGTGCCTGTATTATATCTTGGATAGTATCATCATAACCCTTCCAAGGGTTATAACCAAATAATGAACCCAATAAATGCAAATCATGATTACCTAAAGTCACCCTGGGGGTAATGGATAAGGAGCTTACAAAACGTAACACAGCAAGCGATTGAGGGCCACGATTAACCAAATCACCTACAAACCATAACCGATCCACAGTGTCGTCAAAATCAATTAATGCTAACAACCTTTGTAATGGTTCATAACATCCTTGGACATCGCCAATCGCATAATCAGACACTGTTTTTGGTTCCTGGTCTTGGCGCTTTGCTATCCTGCTCGACAGTTAACCAATGTCCTGCTGCGTTTAATTTCTGTAACGGTGCCATCACTACGGAATTTTTCGCGGTAAACTGCGTAAGATAAGCTGCTTTATTAATCAACTCAATAGTTGACATAGATTCTATTTTACCCGAAAGATGCTGTACTTTAACAGTTTCTGGTAAAGCAATAGCATACTTGGACAACACAACTCCGCTTTGCATCTGCTGATTATTTATGTGTTCAAAATGACTCGTAGCGTTCTCAACACCACGTCCATGTAAGTTTAAAGCCAAAAAGCCATTGCGTACTGCTTGCCAATTCTTGTATTCAGAGTGCTCACGCACGAATAACTGAAACATTTCCTGACACATCAACATGCCATTAGGAACCATAAATAAAGGAGCTTTATTAATCATAATGCGCCCCTCATCCAAAGATTTAATCATCCATTGAATGAACTCTAGTCCCACGACCTGCTCTTTTTCCAATAAAGTTTCTGCTCCCACGTTAAATGTACCTATTTGACCATAACGTCCACCTGGATAATTTGCGGTATGTCGATGCAGAAACTCTGTGAAATATCGCTGGATGGCAAGTGCATCGGCGCGGATTAAAAGCGCACCTAAAGTACCTGCGGAACGCTCATCTTCATTTAGTAAAGCCAACCAAACAGATAAAACTTCACCGTGTGAAGCAATCCAAGCAAAACCACTTGCTGGCATTAATGTCTTAGCAAGCAATAAATTGATACGCCGACGAAATTCAATTTCAGGTTCTTTTTGAAATTCATAAAAATAATATTGGCCTATGTTGCCCATGCTTTCTAACAAAGGATTCCATTCTTTTAAGAAATGACCATTTACATCAAACAGGTTCACCCGGTAATCAACAAATATTTTGCCTATACCTTGTAAAATTGCTGCTGAAAACAATGCATACTGCCAAAGCTTTTGCTCTTCCGAGAACGAATCAGGTTGCTCTTGCACCATGAATTCCTGAAATAAGCTCAAAGCTGCTTCAGTACGATTCAATGCATGATCAACGAGTCCACCCGGTTGCGAGTAATAACTGTTAGCCGTCTCTGGTAAATTTTGACAAGAAAGAATCAAATTTTCAATAAGAGTATGACATAAACTTTCATAGCGGGATGTTTCTAAATGACTCAGATCACGCATCTTTTTCACTAATGCCTGTCGCTTGTCTTCAGCCAGAAAATGACTGGCACTTACTATTCGTGTTAAATTTTTGATCGATTTTCTTTGCTTTGACAAAGAATGTTTTAGTTCACGATGAAACAAAGCCATCTCCATAATAATTAATAATACAACTTAAATTAAAGTAACCATTCATAAGTGAGTAGCAACATAACCTGAATGATTACAAACTAAGCATCTAATTATTTAATTTTACACTAATTGGAAACAAATTTCGCTAGCTGAACATATTCTGAGACCAAAATTTGTTCGGGTCTTTTCCTTCCATCAATCCCTAAATTATTTAACTGTTCTGCAGAAATTATCCCTTTTAGGTTATTATTTAAAGTCTTACGACGCATTGAAAAGGCCGTGGCGACTAAACGCTCTAACTGTTTAAAAGAAACTTTGGCAAATGGTGATTTTTGATAAGGTAGCAATCGCACCACTGCTGAATTAACTTTAGGTTGCGGATCAAAGGCTTCAGGGGGAACATCAAATAAATAATCAACCTCACAATGATAATGTAACATCACCGTCAAGCGTCCATAGTCTTTAGTCCCTGGTTGTGCAGCCATACGTTCCACTACTTCTTTTTGTAACATAAAATGCATGTCTTCAATGAATGGCGTAAAATGCAATAAGTGGATCAATAGCGGGGTAGAAATGTTGTACGGTAAATTCCCAATAATTCGCAACTTTGCGCCGAACTGACTGTAATCAACAGTTAAAGCATCTGCTGCAATTAAATTTAATTTTCCTTGTGCCGCAGGCAATTCAAGCCAATATTTTTGTAAATCAGTATCGATTTCAACAGCTATCAACTGTTTTAATCGGCGTAGCAAAGGTTCAGTTAAAGCACCCAAACCAGGGCCTACTTCCATTACATTATCTTCAGGCTGTGGATTAATAGCACGCAAAATGTCTTCAATAACGTGTTTGCTTTTTAGAAAATTTTGACCAAAACGCTTGCGTGGACGATGCTTCACTAATTCACCTAGAAAAATAATAAAATTTAGTACAGTAGATACTTAAAGTAGATCCAGCTGCTTTATGCAAGATTATATCCTGCTTATGATGCGAATACTAATTTCAGACAGGTGCAATTATTCTCGATAAAAATATCTTGGACTCACGCCTTATTCAATAACGCCAACCTTTACGACAACTACCATAATATAATTGTGTCTTTGAAGTAAGAAAGTTATACTGAGCCCGGTCTTAATTTTCAGTTTTTTGACCAAACTCAGTATAGCTAAATAGATTATGCAATCAGGAATCAAAAAGCATTTACTTTTTACATGCTTAGCTCTACCTCTATCATGCACGGCTGGAACAATGGGGAATATTGCGAGTTCTAAACTCTGGCCAATTCCACTCCAAGTATGTGCTTTTTAAGTGCATTTTCTTCATGGGCCATCACTCGTGGGATTAATTACGATTCTGCACAGCAAAGTATACACCGATGCTCAAATACAAAATAATATCCAGACTATGAAAAATGAAATGGCGAAAGATTTTCAGACTGCTAAAAGAAATGGCTTCACTGTGGTTAAAACATTTTATTCCATAGTTGCTACAGTAAACGGACAAAATACAGCTATGGCTGATATAGCTTTGTCCTATGAGGCTACAATTACTGTTAGGAGTTTATGAATTTGATCCCAGCACTGATAATTGCAATCCATGGTGTGATACTGCCAGAACACAACAAGTCAGTACTGCTATAGCCAGTTTCAATAAATATAACGCGAATGGCGATAATTGCATTCTTGGAGTTGTCGTAGGACATGATGGGTTATTGGCTGTTCGCAAAATTCCTGGCTTCTATGATAAGCCACTTAAAGGTGATCGGAAAGGGCAGCGCTCTATTCGACTTAGCAAAGCTTATCGAACCATTTATGTTATTGGGAATAATGGAAACATAAAAATCGCTGAGATTATTGAGGTACAAAATGCAGCTTGATGGTGTTATTCTGTAACGGCTAATGAAGTGAAGGTTATACCATCTGGTAACCGAGCAAAAAAATATAAGGACGATGATAATGATTCTATAGAAGATTTTGAAACTCCATTTTAGAATATTAATTTGACAAATTAATTAAATTTTGCAATTGGTGTAAATTAATAAGGATTATTAAATGTTGTTTTCGTTTAGCCAATTTGTTGATTTGGTTTTTAGTCTGGGATTATTTTTCAATGCAATATTGTTTGTGCCACAAGCAGTTACTATATTTCGTAAAAAAAATGCCGAAGGACTTTCATTATTAACTTTTGGTGGATTTAATATAATGCAGTTTTTCACAGCACTACATGGATATTTAGTTAAAGATTATTTGTTAATGGGTGGATTTTTGTTAAGTTTTTTAACGTGTGGTATAGTTACGTTCTTTATTTTATATTATGGATCTTTAAAAAAGAGAGACTTATCTTGCTAAAGATAAGTTTAATAAAAATTTGTAATTACTGGCTACCTCATATCAACAGAATGAAGCAGTAATCGGACAATTTTGACCGTTATCGAAAAATCAGAGCCAAGAATCTTAGCACTTAACTAGAATCGTGAAAATTTTGTCTTATGGTGGTTATTTGGTAAGTAAATTATCCATATTGCCCATCGTCAATTTAATCGGTTGCTTATTATTTAAAAATTTGGACATGGCGGTAAATATTGGTCATTGATTTATGTAGATGAACAATCCTAAATCATTTAATGGAGTCATTGGGATGCTAAATAATAATCTTACTAAAAAAGCTATATTAAAATCAGATACAAAAAATGAATTTATTCACTCAAAATGTGTTTTAACCATAAGTGTGGGACAGCCACCCCATGAAAGTGATAAATTTCGAGCTACTCTCATCGCTCTAAATAATAATTTTGATTTTTGTATAATAATGGTCTGCGATAGTTTGCAAAGACATACGATGGAAATAGTTTCCCTATTAGATAAAAACGAAATACATGAGCAATCTAATTTATTGGGAGATGAGTGGATCATGAGGAATGCTCGCTTTATAAACCAACTTACGATTCCATACGAAATTTCACGTTGGGATTATTGGCTTAATCATGAAAAATATAATACAAAATCACACATAATTAATCAACTCTACCATAGTGATGAACAATTTAAAAAATCAGTTGATGACACTACAAGCGATTTTTTAAAAAGAAATACTGATAAAATGGTAAGAGAATATGGCGATGCGTTTTTTTTAAGCAAAGAATATTTGCTAGAAGAATGTGCTGTTATGCTCATATTGGCAGAAGAAGGGTATGAGTTTGAAATTTACCCCAATCAAAGAAATCTGGCGTTAGATTATATCTACAAAGAGGTCATTTCCGCATATAATGAAAATCTAATGAAAGCTATCTCCATAAAATTTAAAAATCTTACACCTAATAGGGTAATGGAATTAGAAAAAGGATGACGTTTTGGATGATTTTAAATCAATAATAGTAAATTTTAGTAATTTATTCTCGCTTTTGCCTATTCATATCTATTTCCTGGATAAAGATGGCGTTTATCAATCATGCAATGATCTACAAGCAATCGATTTTGGCTTAAATAATAAGGACGAGATCGTAGGGAAGAAAAATGCAGATCTTCCAATTCTGAAAGATTACCCGGATATAGTAGCTACTTTAGAAAGTAATAATCAAAAGGTAATCACGTCTAAAAAGACATTGGAATTTGAAGAACCTATCCTAAGGAAAAACAAAACATTAGGAATATGTATATCATACAAAATGCCAGTTTTTGGAAAAGACGCTCTAGTCGTAGGTTTGATTGGGATGTCATTTGACATTTCAGAGGAACGAGAAAACTTTCAAAAACTTGACCTCAAACATAAAAAAACAGAACTAGCTTTAAATAATATTATGGCCAATTTGCCTGGACACGTATATTGGCTCGATAAAGATAATTATTTTCTAGGATGTAACGATGAACAGGCGTGTGATTTTGGCTTAGAACATAGCTCAGAGATTGTAGGACTCCATGTGTCTTCTTTTCAAACCCCAGAAAACGCAGAAGTTATCATAGAGAATAATAAGAAAATATTAGAGACAGGTTGCACTATTAGCTCAGAAGAAATTTTTATTAATCGTAAAGGGCAAAAAGTTTATTTTTTATCTAAAAAAATACCATTGAAAGATAAAAATAATAACATTAGCGGGATCTTAGGTATATCTGTAGATATTACCGATCGCAAAAAAATAGAGGCTGCCCTTTACCAAGCGATGAAAGCTGCGGAAGCAGCTAGTCGTGCTAAATCTGAATTTATTGCAAATATTAGTCACGATTTGCGCACTCCTTTGACAGGAGTCGTTACAATATCCGATGATTTAAAAGACAAACTAATAGGATTAGGAGGCGAGCAAGAAGCAGCATGGTTATATGAAAGCGGGGAGCAATTATTAGAATTTTGCGATAATATCTTAGACTCTATTGCTACTGACAATTATACTGAACAAGATATCAAAGAAGAATGCTTTGATTTGCGCCAATTGATTCAGGCTATTGGCCATCTTGAAATGCCAATGATTAAATCAAAAGGTCTTGACTTTGTTGTCAATGTCGATGCTAATGTTCCTGCTTATCTAATAAAGGATAAATCGAAATTATACCGAATCTTGCTTAATTTATTAGGAAATTCAATTAAATTTACAGATAAGGGTTATGTAGGTGTTAAAGTCAAATTTATTGAGCAAAATAAGGACAACGTTACCCTTAATGTCTGTGTAATTGATACAGGAATTGGTATTAAAGCAGAATTACAAGATAAAATATTCGACCGTTTTTTTCGAGCCAATCCATCTTATAAAGGTGTTTATAAAGGGAATGGCCTTGGTTTATACATTGCACAAAAATATGTGCAGTTATTAGGAGCAGACCGTATTTATGTAGAAAGTGAAGAAGGCAAAGGTTGTCGCTTCTTCTTCACGTTATCTTTTAAACTAGGCGATCAGAAAGATGCTGTTCAAATTGTGCCTGAGCAAGAGCAAAGATCTCAACAGGTGAGCCAAACCTCTTTGAATATCATATCAAAATCTTCCCAACCTATTGATGATGATTCTCTACCTGATACTGCTCCTTTTCTACTACTGATTGAAGATAATAAACCAGCATTGCTTGGCCTTGAATCCATGATAAAAAGAGCGGGATGTCGATTTAAATCGGCAGAGGACGGAGAGAAAGGCGTTGAACTTGCTAAAACACATAATTTTGACTTAATCATTAGCGATATAGGTTTACCTGGTATATCAGGAATCGAAGCAACAAAAAATATTCGTGCTTGGGAAAAAGAAAATCATAAAAAAAGGGTTCCTATTGTTGCTTTAACAGGACATGCAGCCCAAATAGCTGAACCAGAATGTTTACAAGCAGGTATGGACAAAGTATTAACTAAGCCTGCCAGCTTTGATAATCTTAAGAGTTTGATTCAACAATTTATATCAAATAATGAAAATATTAATTCCCAAAATACCCAGCAGTCAATACCTACTCAGCAAGAATCCACTCCACCTAAGACCGGATTAGGCCGTGATTTACCCGATACAGAAGAAGAACTCTTTATGTTAGATCAGTACCCTTATTTTAGTATGAAGGTGGCAACTGAAATTTATGGTGAGAATTGTTATAAACTTATAGAGGACTCTTTAAATCTAATGTCTAAACAAATCCCCAAAGAGAAAGAAGAAATTAAAGAGGCTTTTTTAGCTAAAAATTGGGATCGCGTTGAAGCATTAGCCCATAAGATGAAGGGTGGAGCAACTTATTGTGGAACGGTTCGCATGCGTTATGCTTGCCAGTATTTAGAGCGTTACCGCAAGGCTGGGCACACAGAATCATTAGAAAAATTGTATTATCAATTAATACAGGTTGCAGATGAAACAAAAAATTATCTTGATGGCCTGGAACTAAAGATCGGGCGCTGAAGTGCCAAAATTAGCCCTCACACTGGAAAATTTTTGATCTTTTCATCATAAGCTTCTTGTACATTCGATAAAGATAGTTTCGAGTACACTTCAAGTGAGGCGCAGGTTTCATGGTCTGAATAAGGTTGTATTAGTGCATTATGAACACCTTGGCTTTTTAACCAAGTGAATAAAAAATGTCTTAATTTATAGGTGAAACAGTATGGCTCATTCCCACTATTACACTATATTTTTCTAAAATTTTCCGTATACTGCGATCTGAATATGGTCTTTCCATGATGACTCAAACAAGCTAATCTGCTTGTTTTTATTAGCATTTGATACGTGGGGTTGAATTACAAATCTGAGGGTATGTCATAGCAAGCTGTGGAAGAGATGGTGGCAGACCCACCGAGATCGATCACCAGAGATAGGTCTCAAACCTCATGCGGCTGTTGTTAAAAGCAATGGTCGTGAGTGATGAAGAAAGTCAGGTAATAAATTTACTGAGATTATTACCTAAATTAAATTGACATTATTTTCTAAATCCTCAATTCAGCATAAAGATTTAAAAATATCCAATTTGTTAACTTAATAAAACATTAATGTTAAGTGTTTATAATAAAGTACTACCCCATAATTTTTTTAGATTTAATATGTCTTATGAAATTCGCTATTGTCCCAATAAAATACGTAAAATTTTTATGGTTTCTCCATCTTTGTTAGGCCAAAAAAAACGGTATATAAGCGGTGATATAGAAACTTATGCGTATTATATTAACAATTCATCTATTGTTCTTGATCCATCAACCGATACTGAAAATACGAATACGCAAATGCTACAAACAATTAGTGAAGGAATTAACGAATTAAAAGACTTATCGGAAGAAAAAAAGTACAATAAAATACTTATTCCGGTTGCAGAAGAACAAAAAATATTTGGGTTATTTAAACGAAATCACTGGGTGACGTTAGAATACAATCTAAATACAAATCAAGCTACTTTACTTGACTCAAGACCTTGGTTTATTTCACTATTTTATCCAACATCGGCTATGGAACACGAACTTAAAAAAGGAATTACCTCTATTTACGGTTCCGTAATAGCAAGCAATATGTCATTTAAAAAAGAATATCAAGGTGTCCAGCTAAATGATGTATATTGTGGCGCATGGACTACACGCAATATTCTTGATCTATCTGGTAGTTCAGAAAACGGACCTACATCGATGGATGAACAAAAGAATAAATATAAATCAAATAATGAAGCGGAAGTGGTTAATGCAAACTTGAAGTTGCTAAATAAAAGCGCCAACAACATCGATGATGCCAGCCAAAATTCAACGCATAACACAATAGAACATCACAATATTTCTTTATCAATGATTAATATTAGCATGCTGGTTTTAAGTGGTTTTATGGCAGTAGTAGGTTGTGCTGCGGTTGCAACTGCTTTTGTTTTACTAAATGCAGCAACTTTTGGTGTGCCAGGTGTGATAGTAGCCGGGTTAGGAATTGCATCTGCGCTTACTGGAGTTGGACTATTTGCTATTGATACCTATAAAAACAGACAAAAACACTCTGAACTGGACAATTCAACAGACTTCACTGCAGTTTCTTAGTTTTAATTATGAAAGAGATATTTGATTATTCAAAAGAATCATAATAGGTTTTCCGTACCTCATTCATTATATTGATATTCATCCCTGCTGTGCCGTACTCACTTATACGGCAGCCAAGAGAGCAAGTTAAGCGGACAATAAATTATCAACAGCTCTTAAATTTAACTAGCATAAAATTGTTAACATGGGGTAAAATTCGCACACAATGAATCAGGTTGGAAGAATAATGGTTTATAGAAAAATGTTAAAATCAAAAATCCATCGTGCATGCGTGACTGAAGCCGATTTGGACTATGAAGGGAGTATCACCATTTCCCCAGAGCTTTTGAAAGCAGCAAATATAGCAGCTTATGAAGCTGTCAATGTGTGGAATGTCACTGCCGGTACTCGTTTTGAAACCTATGCCATTACTGGTAAGCCTGGATCTACCAATCTCTGCGTTAATGGTGCTGCAGCGCATCTTGTAACTCCTGGAGATCTGGTGATTATTGCTACTTTTACCCAAGTATTGGAAGAAAATTGCGCCAATGTAGAACCAACGGTGGTTTTTGTGGATTCATTTAATCGCATCCAAGAAATACGTCCCGAACGACTGGGTATGAAGAATAGTGCACCTGTCGACGCTTAACTCTCTATTCCTATGTTAATCCACCTTCTTGAACTACGTCGCCGCAGCATTCAAACACTCGTGTGGTTTGGCGTTCTCTTTACATTATTTTTTTTCCTCGCCAACGATTTATTCCATGTCCTAATCAACCCCTTATTGCATAGCCTTTCAGGGCAAAAAATAGTAATTGCCACCCAAATTACTTCTCCAGTCTTTACCCCTCTCAAACTTGCTGCCGATGCAGCCATGTTATTTAGTGCACCTTTTGCCTTATTTCAACTCTGGCGTTTTATTAGTCCCGGACTTTATAAAAACGAACAACAACTCCTCCGAGGTATACTTACCCTTAGTCTCATCTTATTTATTATGGGGGTATTGTTTTGCTTTTATCTTGTACTACCATTCATGTTTCAATTTTTCACTCATGCTGTGCCTAAGGGAGTTCGTTATATGCCTGATATAGCCTCAGCCATGGACTTCATCACTCGTATGCTGTTGTTATTTGGTTTTTGCTTCCAGGTACCTTTAATTTGCTTTATTTTAGTTCAACTAAACATTCTTGATGTCGTTACTCTGAAAAAAGTACGTCCTTATGTTATTGTCGGGTCCTTTATAATGGGGATGCTTCTTACCCCTCCTGATGTTTTTTCACAAATTATGCTGGCAGTACCACTCTGTTTACTTTATGAACTAGGGATTATTCTGGCTGTTACAATGCGACGCGAATACATCATTCCTTGAATTATAACTTAAGAGAAATGTCAATTTACCGATATAGAATCAAAGTGGCCATAAATTTGGAAAAAACAACTAGACTCTATTGCCAATTAAGAAAAAGGAGCCTTCAATGAATAAAGTCGCTCTATTTAATATAGGAGATTTAGTAATTCACAAATACAGTCGCTACAGAGCTATTGTTGTAGATGTTGATCCTTTATTTCAGGCTTCCGGTCGCTACAATCCGCAGGCACCAAAACGAGAATTTGCCGCCCGTAATCCCTGGTACCGCTTACTGGTTGATGACAGCAGCCAAATGACTTACGTTGAAGAATGCAAGTTAATTGCAGATGCCAGCGAACTACCCATTAATAATCCACATCTTGCTATGTATTTGAAAGAGCATAAAGGACAGTATCATAATCCAAAAATGAAACATTAAGTTACGTACTGCGCAACATAAACACCATTAATGCAATAAAACCAATCAAAACAAGAGCTAACACACCCATAGTGAAAAAGCTTTTGTTTAAATTCTCTTTGCTGAATTGAGCAGGATTCCCTTTAATTGAACGGTACAAAATAAAAAGAATTATTCCTCCCCCAATAAGACCTAAAATTTCATACAACATTTGCATAAAGCCCCCTTATTTTGATAAAAAACTAAATGCATCAGAAAATAAATGCTCAGGTTCTACACCATATTCAATTAAGGCATCACGTGTACTGTATACCATATCATAAGGCCCGCTAATAACAATTTGCCAATCATTCAGATCGGCAAGATGTCTGGCAACTACAAAAGAAATCAATGGTTGTGAGTTTTCCGCAGAAAGGGAAGAAAAATAATGAAAGCCAGAGACATGAGCCTGCCATTGAGTTACTTTTTCATCCATATACAAATCATTTTGCATACGCGCCCCCCAAAATAACTCAAAAGATCGCCTATCTGCATTAAATAATAATTGTTCTATCATTGCTTTTACTGGTGCAAAGCCAGTTCCAGCCGCAATAAACAAGATAGGGCGATGAACTTCTAGATGTTCGAGACTACAGTCTCCAAAAGGCAAATTAATAGTTACACTTTCTTCTTTCTTAATGTGAGCAAACAAACGTTGCATGCAAAAATTTTCCGGGTTATGTCGGATATGCAGTTCATACTTACGTGAACCTAAAGGAGCATTTGCGATTGAATAACTCAATGCTTCTTCACCTAAAAGAATTTGCAAATATTGTCCTGCTTGATAATCTACATATTCTTCAGGTATTAAAATTAACTGCGTAATACTGTCAGTCAGGGGAGTTATCTGCTCTATATGGGCTTTAACTATTTTCCTACTCATGCTCCTAGTCCCAATGAGGACCAATAGCCATTTACTTTTTTTAATACGTCCTCATCCATAACAATGGGTTTCCCCCACTCACGTTGAGTTTCACCCAACCATTTACTGGTTGCATCCATACCCATTTTTGAGCCCAAACCCGAAACTGGGGAGGCAAAATCAAGATAGTCTATGGGCGTGTTATCCATCATCACTGTGTCCCGCGAAGGATCCATACGTGTAGTCATGGCCCATACTACATCCTGCCAATTACGAGCATCAATATCCTCATCACAGACAATCACAAATTTTGTATACATAAATTGTCGTAAAAAAGACCACACCGCCATCATAATACGCTTCGCATGGCCAGGATACTGCTTTTTAATGGTCACTACGGCTAAACGATAAGAACAACCCTCAGGCGGTAAATAAAAATCAACAATTTCCGGAAATTGCTTTTGTAATAAAGGAATAAACACTTCATTCAAAGCAACACCTAATATAGCAGGCTCATCCGGTGGACGACCTGTATAGGTGCTGTGGTAAATCGGACGATCACGATGAGTAATTCGCTCCACCGTAAACACTGGGAAAGATTGTACTTCATTGTAATAACCCGTGTGATCCCCATACGGCCCTTCAGGAGCATCAACTCCAGGCTGCAAATAGCCCTCTAAAATAATTTCTGCACTGGCAGGTACATGCAAATCATTACCAATACACCGAGTAAGGCGAGTACGTTGACCACGTAATAAGCCAGCAAAAGCATATTCAGATAAGCTATCGGGTACCGGCGTTACTGCAGCCAGAATGGTCGCAGGATCCGCACCTAAAGTTACAGCCACGGGAAAACGCTCACCAGGGTAAGCCTGTTGCCAGGCTTGATAATCCAAAGCACCTCCACGGTGTGACAGCCAGCGCATAATCAATTGATTTTTGCTTAAAAGTTGCTGGCGATAAATTCCCATATTTTCACGGTCCTGATGAGGTCCTTTAGTAGTAACCAATCCCCAAGTAATCAATGGAGCAACATCTCCAGGCCAACAAGTTTGAATCGGCAAGGAGGTTAAATCGACTGCCTCTTTTTCCCAAACATGGGTATGGCATTCGGCACCGCTGACGTATTTTGGTGCCATATTTAATGCCTGTTTTAACAAAGGTACTCTAGTAAACGCATCTTTGAACCCTTTAGGGGGATCAGGTTCTTTTAATGCTGCCAATAATTTACCCACCTCTCTTAAGGCATTAATGCTTTCTTCACCCATGCCCATGGCCACACGCTCAACTGTACCAAATAAATTAGTTAAAACCGGCATGTGATGATGAGGAGTATTAGTAAAAAGAAGAGCCGGTCCACCAGAACGTAAGACGCGATCACTGACCGCGGTCATTTCAAGATAAGGTGATACCGGATAATCGATACGTTTTAATAAGTCACGTGATTCTAATTGCTCTATAAAGTCTCTGAGATCAGAGTATTTCATTAAAAATTCCTCGCACTATCTCGGCTCACAGGGTTAAAGTAAAATCCTTCTCCACCAAGGGAAAAGGTGCCCCTCAGGGCCAACCCCAAGAACATTACCATTAAGTTTTGGATAAGGTCTGACAATTATTTCGATCCATCCATGCTGAAGAGCAGCCTTGGCACGAGCTTCAAAAACTTAATAGCAATGACCTCAAGGAGAGGATGTGTCACTTCTCAACAAACTTCATTAGTAACAACTACCGAGAAAAATTGCTTCGTTGACCTACGTCCTGCGACTACCCTCGTAAATACTCTAGTAAAACAAGATTTCTGAATCACGCGGACACATAGCGGAACGTAGGTACTACTTTTTTGCCAACTTATCAAGAAGATAAGAATTTTTTATCTCTATTATTCCTGACGTTTCATTGCATCAAAAAACTCAGTATTCGTTTTATGATTTTTCATGCGCTCAATTAAGAATTCAATCGCATCACATTCATCCATAGATTGGAGAATTTTGCGTAAGATCCACGTACGTTGTAAATCTTCAGGATTTAATAAAAGATCTTCACGACGAGTACCTGAACGATTAATGTTAATTGCTGGAAAAACTCGGCGCTCAGCAATATTACGGCTCAAGTGAATTTCCATGTTACCAGTTCCCTTGAATTCTTCATAAATTACTTCATCCATTTTAGAACCAGTATCAACTAGGGCTGTAGCAATAATAGTCAAGCTACCACCTTCCTCAATGTTACGTGCCGCTCCGTACAAACGCTTAGGTCTTTGTAAGGCATTGGCATCTACCCCCCCCGTCAATACCTTACCTGAAGAAGGAATTACCGTATTGTAAGCACGAGCCAAACGCGTAATGGAATCTAATAAAATCACCACATCACGTTTGTGTTCAACCAAACGCTTGGCTTTTTCAATGACCATTTCTGCTACTTGAACGTGTCGGTTAGCAGGCTCGTCAAAAGTACTGGCAACCACCTCTCCTTTAACAGAGCGTTGCATTTCAGTTACTTCCTCAGGACGTTCATCTATTAATAAAACGATGAGGTAACATTCTGGATAATTTTTTTCTATGGAACGAGCAATGTTTTGTAACATTAACGTTTTACCAGCTTTTGGAGGAGAAACAATCAACCCTCGCTGACCACGGCCAAAAGGAGCGCATAAATCAACCACACGAGCTGTTAAGTCTTCCGTACTGCCATTGCCTTGTTCCATAACCAAACGTTCTGAAGCAAATAAAGGAGTAAGGTTTTCAAAGAGAATCTTGCGCTTGGCACTATCAGGAGAATCATAATTGATTTCATCCACTTTTAACAAAGCAAAATAACGCTCACTGTCTTTAGGAGGGCGAATTTTTCCAGAAATAGTATCACCAGAACGTAGACCAAAACGTCTAATTTGACTTGGTGAAACATAAATATCATCAGGACCGGCTAAATAAGAACCATCTGCTGATCGTAAAAAGCCAAAACCGTCAGTCAAGACTTCCAAAACACCATCACCATGAATATCTGCCCCTTTTAAGGCATGGGCTTTAAGGATGGCAAAAATAATTTCTTGCTTACGCATACGTGAAGGATTTTCGACACCAATCTCTTGTGCTATATTGAAGAGATCGGCAATAGGCAATTGCTTAAGTTCACTAAGATTCATACTTCTCACTTGATTTGTTGTTTACGAATTGAGTTATCCGAGAAAATTTATATTAAGAACAGCAGCTAAGGATTCTGCTGCCTATGTGACTTTAAAAAAATTTTAAGGGGGCCACATAGGACAAACAGTATCACAACTTTACTTTAAGATCCAACATTTTATTAAAGAAAACATGTATTTTACATGTGGCTTTCAACAAAAGCACTTAATTGAGATTTGGATAGCAAACCCATTTTAACCGCTTCAACTTGACCATTTTTAAATAAAATCAAAGTAGGAATACTCATTACGCCAAATTTTGCGGGTGCTTCGGGATTTTCGTCAATATTAATTTTTGTAAAAGTAATTTCGCTGCCATGAGTTGCTGCAATTTCTTCCAGAATTGGAGTCAATGCACGGCAAGGACCACACCATTCAGCCCAAAAATCAACCAATACAGGCTTATTAGCGCTTATTACCTCCTGGTCAAAGCTTGCATCTGTTATCGTTTTAATAAGATCACTCATAAATAAAACCTCTGTTATTTAAAATTCATGTATGAAGCCAATACTCTATTATAGATCACCACCGAGGGCTTGCAACACACTCAATGCAGTAATTGCTGCCGTTTCTGTTCGCAATATTCTTGGGCCCAAAGATAAAAGCTGGAACGCGTGCTTTTTAGCAAATAAGATTTCATCTCGGGTTAAACCGCCTTCAGGGCCAATTAATAAAGCAACATCTGCTTGTGTAAAGGAATAAGCACGCCAATTTTTATTGTCGCCAGGATGTAAAAGTAATTTTAATGGAGACTGAACTTCGTGCAAATAACGTGCTAACGTACAAGGTTGATGTACTGTTGGCACAATATTACGACCAGATTGCTCACAAGCGGCAATAACAATCGACTGCCACTGATGCAGTTTTTTTGTCATGCGTTCTTTATCTAACTTAACCACACAACGTTCAGTAATAAGGGGAGTAATACTGGTAACACCCAATTCTACGGCCTTTTGCATCACGAACTCCATCCTCTCTCCCTTGGAAATAGCCTGAGCTAAATGGACCATTAAAGGTGATTCTTTATTCACCTCGTTTACTGCACCTACGGTAACTACAACTTGCTTTTTTTTCACGGTGGTAATCAGTGCCTCAAATTCACGATTATCACCACAAAATAAAGTGAGACGTTCACCCACCTGCATGCGCAAAACCACACCAACATGTTGACTTGCCTCTGGAGAAAGTTCTAAAAGCTGGCCACTTTGGTAATTGCCAGGTTGATAAATACGTACTATTCTCACCTAATATTCCTAAAAAAAAACTTATTTTCACCCTAACTTGGGGTAGGAAACTATTTTCACCAAGAAAATAGAAATGTCAACCACTCCCTAATTTATTTCTATTTTTTATAAGGAATACCTACAAAATAAGCATTCTAATTCTTTCATAATCATTCATGTGATAAAATTTGTAACTGCTGAGTCACTATGTAAAAATCTTGACGAACGACCAGATTGAAGTGCAGGTTAAACGAAAATTTATCTTTTACCAAGGAACCACGTACCATGAGTAGAACACGTATTGAATCGGACAGTATGGGCGAAATTGCTGTCCCAGAGGATAAATATTGGGGTGCACAAACTGAGCGCTCTCTACATCACTTTAATATTGGCAAAGACATTATGCCACGTGAAGTTATTCATGCGTTTGGTATCTTAAAAAAAGCTGCTGCGCTCACAAACATGGACTTAGGTAAACTTCCTAAAGATAAAGCTGATTTAATTGTTAAAGCAGCAGATGAGGTCGGTAAAGGCTTATTAGATGATCATTTTCCATTGCACGTTTGGCAAACAGGAAGTGGCACACAATCCAATATGAATGCAAATGAAGTAATTTCCAATCGCGCCATTGAATTAGCGGGTGGGAAAATGGGCAGCAAAATACCGATCCACCCTAATGATGATGTAAATAAGTCTCAATCCTCCAATGACACCTTCCCAACAGCCATGCATATTGCTGCAGCGATTGTTTTTAATGAAAAATTACTCCCCGCCGTTAAAAATTTACGAAATGCATTAGCGGTTAAAATGAACGCGTTTAAAGACATTGTTAAAATCGGTAGAACTCATTTGCAAGACGCAGTTCCTATTACTTTAGGTCAAGAATTTTCTGGTTATGTAGCTCAGCTTGATTCGTGTATCAAACGACTTCAGGACGTTTTACCTGAATTATATGAATTGGCTGCAGGAGGTACTGCCGTTGGCACTGGATTAAATACTCATCCACAATTTGCTAGCAAAGTTGCAGCACACATTGCACAAATTACTCAGTTACCCTTTGTGAGTGCTGAAAATAAATTTGCCGCTTTAGCCTCACATGAAGCACTAGTTTTTGCTCATGGTGCAATGAAAACTTTGGCTTGCGCCCTAATGAAAATAGCCAATGACATTCGTTGGTTAGCTTCAGGCCCTCGTTGTGGTATCGGTGAATTAATTATTCCTGAAAATGAACCGGGTTCATCCATTATGCCGGGTAAAGTAAATCCAACTCAATGTGAGGCCATGACAATGGTGTGCACTCAGGTCCTAGGCAACGATACAACGGTGGGGATTGCTGACAGCCAAGGTAATTTTGAACTGAACGTATTTAAGCCAGTAATTATTTTTAATGTGCTGCATTCAGCTAATTTATTAGCTGACACATGCCATTCATTTCAGAAATTTTGCGCTGAAGGAATAGAACCTAATTATGCAGTCATTGATTATTATTTGCATCACTCATTGATGTTAGTCACCGCTTTGAATCAGCACATTGGTTATGATAAAGCAGCGAAGATTGCAAAAACGGCACACCTTGACCATTCTTCTCTACAAGAAGCTGCAGTAAAGCTAGGCTTTTTAACCGCTGAACGTTTTGACGAGTTGGTAAGGCCCGAAGAAATGATTGCTCCCCAATGTGAGCAATAAATAAATCCAACCCTATTTTGCTAGAAAAGAGAGGGTTGGATTAGTGATGTAATCTGTATAAATCTTATTGGATTACAGGTAACTGCGGTGCTGCCTTACGTACTGGACCAGGTGTTGCTTGTTGCGTAGGATCTTTAGATGCATAAGTTTTTTGTACTGGTTTCGCTTTGTGAGAAACTTCTTTATGTTTTGACTGCATGGGCTCATAAGGCGAATTTGCTTGGCGTGAACCTTGCCTGTCCCACATGTTACATGCGCTTAATCCCAAAGAAAAAACCACAGCGAAACCCCATTTTACTGACTTATGATTTATCATTATTTGCTCCCTGCACGGTTAGTTAACTTATTAAATATAAATTATAAATATTAAAATCACCACCCCAGATAAGATTTTATCTTCTTCATAAAGACTTAATTTGTTTTTTCCATTACCCTATAACCCATCTATTTACTCTAAATAAAGGACTACACGCATGATTTATCCCAATATACTCACCACTATTGGCAATACTCCAGTAGTAAAAATTAATCGCTTAGGTAAGGAGCTTGACTGCGAACTCTATGCAAAATGTGAATTTTTTAATCCAGGTGGTTCTGTAAAAGATCGTATTGGTTATGAAATGGTAGTAAATGCTGAGCGAGATGGTTTAATTAAACCAGGAGACACGCTGATCGAACCAACTTCAGGGAACACTGGGATTGGGATTGCACTGGCAGCTGCGGTATTGGGTTATAAATTAATCATCACCATGCCAGAAAAGATGAGCCAAGAAAAACAATCTGTACTTGAACGCTTGGGAGCAAAAATTTACCGTACGCCTACTGAAGCAGCTTTTAATGATCCTGAAAGTCATATTTCTCTTGCAAAAAAATTACAAGCTGAAATTCCGCACTCCTATATTCTTGATCAATATGCAAATCCTAATAATCCCAATGCACATTATCGCGGTACGGCACAAGAAATCATTGATGATTTTGGCAAGGATTTACATATGGTGGTCATTGGCGTAGGCACAGGTGGCACTATTTCTGGTATTGGCAAACGTCTTAAAGAATTCAATCCTGCTATCCAAATTATTGGCGTTGATCCTGAAGGTTCAATTTTAGGCGGCGGTACAGAAATTAAATCTTATGATGTAGAAGGTATAGGTTACGACTTCTTCCCTGCCGTATTAAATAATAAATTAATTGATCATTATATTAAAACCAATGACATTAATTCATTTCATACAGCAAGATTACTTATACGTGAAGAGGGGTTGTTGGTGGGTGGTTCGTCAGGTGCAGCAATGTGGGCTGCTTTACAGGTAGCAAAATCACTAAGTAAAGGACAAAAATGTCTGGTTATTCTACCTGATTCAATTCGTAATTATATGTCTAAATTTGTAAACGATGACTGGATGAACGCTCACGGTTACCTTTAATAAGAAGAAAAACAACGGAAGTTTATTGTCTTCTTTCACCTCCTCATATGAAAGAGGAGGTTTTTTTATCGAGCTAAAGTTCCAACCTGGATATTTTCAATGCGATCAAATAATTGATCTTCTGTAATTGCTCCAGCAGCAATCCAACTTGCCAAAGTAGTAGCTAACAGAATTGTGTGCTGCTCTGGATGCACTTGTGCCTTGACAATAACCGGATTTATGGTTTGTTGTAACTGGGTAATGAAGGGGGCATTATTCAGTTGGAAAGGTACTAAAACAATATAGTAATCTCGTAATTGCTCATAACTAAGTTCTCCTGCAGCAACCATACTTAGAATCTTAGTAGTTTGTTGCTCGTAAGTGTGCAATCGCTCCTGATTATCAGTATTTATTGCAGAAACTATATCGTTAATAGTTCCTTCATTTTCACTAGGTATTTCAATAGGCTTAACCGTTACATCCAATTGACCAACAGAGGAAAAATCTTCCTTGTGTTTCACCTGAGGATAATATTTATTATAATCTTGAACCTGAATAAGTAATGCTGCGTGATTATTATCAAAATTTTTTTCGCGCCTCCTTAATTCTTTTCCAGGTTCTTTAAAAGATAATATAATGGATAATCCTAAAGTATGCTGCAACGCTTTTAGCGCACATACAGGTAATTGAGTATCAGGCTTTCGTAAATAGTTTTTTGCTGTTTTGGCAGTCAAATGCTCAAAAACATTGCGATAATTTAAGTTTACATGATCTGCATATAATTCATCGACGGTTAACTGACGGAGAACATAAGCCATACATTCAATCAATTCTGTCTTCCTTGGACTATTTAATAATCGTCTCATAAGATCGGTAGAAGGCATCGAAGGAGAATTATGGATAACATATTGAGGAAAATATTGTGAAAAACCACGCAGTATTTTTTTAATGCTCACATCATTAACTTGAGAATTACTTTGCAAATAATCAATTAAGGCCACTGCTACGGCATGAAATTGCTCACCTCCTACATTAATTACTTCGTAATTTTCGCCCCGCTGATTTGCATGCCGTTCAGGAGCTTTAAAAAAACTGTTACTACTCATAACCTGCTCCTACTCTAAAAAGATATCTTAATTCTAATAAATCTAAATTAAGGAAATATTAACCACTCGCTTGATTACATAAAGAAATTGTTTTCAAAATAAAAACTCTTTCCTAAAATTTCATTTCATCCTAATTCTAGACCACGAAAAATTATTTACACAATTTGCGTATTAAAATTAAAAATTACCGTATATTAAAACTAGCAAAATTAGGCTTGTCATAAATCCAATGTTGTAGCATGATCTTCTTAAGCATTGACCGCAGCTTATCATAATCAGCCTAGCCAGTTATAGAGAAGAGGATGATGAACTGTCAATGATCCTCAGTCTTAACTATTAATTCCTTAAAAAAGAAGGGCTTGTATTGATTGACGCAACATATCTGTTTCTTTATTTAGCACCTATAATTGCAGTTTTTTTTATTTATTTTCCGTTAAAAAGAAAACAATTTCATATTAATAAATGGCAAAAATCCTTAAATTTGACCAATCATGCTCGAGTTTTTCACCAGCTGTACCAAAACATCAATGGCTTTATTCTGTCGCAACAGGCACGAAAAAAATATGATACTCTTGATTATGTTTATGGAGAAATCAAATTTTTACCTTTTATTGCGCTGTTATCACTAACTAAACTGAATGATGAGACTGTATTTTATGATTTAGGCTGTGGTATCGGTAAAGCAGTGTTAGCCTGTGCCATGGTTTATCCAATTCGTAAAAGTGTGGGTGTGGAACTACTCCCAGAGTTATATTTTCAAGCCTGTAAACAAGTTACACAACTAGCAATTGTAAAAAACTATACCACACAAGCAAATAAAATCGAATTTATCCTTGGTGATTTTCTTGAAGTTAATTTAAATGAAGCAACCTTTATTTTTATTAATTCCACCGCTGTGTTTAATCCAACTTGGGAAAAACTATGCACACGCCTTGAGCGCTTACCGTGTCTAATGACAATTATAACCATTAGTAAAGCCTTGCGTAGTAAGAAATTTATAGTGGTTACTCAAACCTTGGTTGAGATGAGTTGGGGGATTGTTTTTGCCTATGTACACGTACGAAAAAAAGAATGATTACTAAGCACCTTGAAAAAATTGAATAATTTTTTACCCGATCTATACTTATAGATAAGGGACATTGTCAGCACCTAAATCTGTATTGGTGACAGGCTTTGGAATACGCGACAATAACGAGGTGGTTATGATTAAATCGGAACTCATTGAACACATCGCTGCTCGAATGACACATCTTACTGAAAAACAAGTGGCTGATGGGATTAATAGGATATTGGAATTAATGAGTGAAGCACTCATTAAAAATCAACGGATTGAAATTCGGGGCTTTGGTAGTTTCTCGCTACATTATCGTCCGCCTCGCAATGCTCATAATCCAAAAACTGGAGAAAAAGTAGTGACTAAAGCAAAATATAGTCCCCATTTTAAACCAGGTAAGGAATTGCGTGAACGCGTAAATGGATCACGTGCGCATTATAAGCTTCCAGAAGAGGAATAATGCGTATTGCTTACATCACGCAATGGCAAAAAGTTCCTGCTGTAACTATTTATGGGAAATACGTGAGTACCTCACCTCCCAATAAAGAGATTGCGTACATTTGAAATGAAGGGGTTATAGTTAAGTGCGTGGTAATGTCACACCAGTCTGCCCTTGATATTTACCACCACGATCACGATAAGAAACAGCACAAACTTCGGAAGCTTCTAAAAATAACATTTGCGCCACGCCTTCACGAGCATAGATTTTAGCAGGTAGCGTTGTTGTATTCGAAAACTCCAGTGTCACATGACCTTCCCATTCAGGCTCTAAAGGAGTCACATTCACAATGATTCCGCAACGTGCATACGTTGATTTACCAAGACATATAGTTAATACATTGCGTGGGATACGAAAATATTCTACTGTTCTAGCTAAGGCAAATGAGTTGGGTGGTATGATACATACGTCAGATTGTACATCAACAAAACTGTTTTCATCAAAAGCTTTCGGATCCACAATTGCAGAATTAATATTAGTAAAAATTTTAAATTCATTAGAACAACGAACATCGTATCCATAACTGGATACTCCGTAAGAAATAATACGCCCACGCTCATTTTGACGCACTTGACCCGGTTGAAACGGCTCGATCATTCCCTGCTCAAGAGCCATTTTCTCTATCCATCTATCTGATTTAATTGACACAGTTAAACCTCATAGCCTTTGCAAAAAAAACAGTTCTATCATAAAAAACAAATAAAGGAAATGCTTTAAAAGAAACAAGTCCCTAGTCAACATTGAATGCAGTAACGAACTAAGGGCTCGAGACTCTGTTCACAACAATAACTCGCTTAGAAATAAACACCAATTTGCGCGGAAAGTGTATTTGCAGAACGTCCTGTTCCCAATGTAGGTAAATTTACCGTACCGTTGGGAGCAGCACCGTTAGCAAATTGATAAACAGCATAATCAATATCATGACTGTATTCAATACTTTCTACGGTGTCTCTCCAAATGGAGATATTATATACACCGATAATTCGTTGCTTGGGTAAATTTAGAGCAAGAGCCTCTTTAGTCCATTGATACCCAAGACCTAGAGATGAGGGCCTCTTAAATGCTTTAAAAGTCATGCCAATTTCTGTGTGTACTG
>NZ_JBAQZB010000153.1:0-28211 GCF_049790535.1 Legionella sp. | reverse complement strand
TTTTAATGCCTTTATCAGTAAAAATACGATTGGGATCAAATTCATAACGCTTGTGATTTATATGAAAAACTATGTTGCGACCACCAGAATGTTCAAGCGTAATAAGACTTCCTCCCTCATGCTTAATTACTTCTTGTGCAGCTTTTAAAGCAGTTTGTTCATTATGATGTACATGAATAAACGTCTTGCCTCTACCAACCGTGTGTTTAATTTTTATTTTTTCATCACCCACCATCACAATATAATTCATCGCATAAGTAAATTGACAAAAAATCAATGACACTAACAAACAATACTTCATAAATAATAATGATTATAAAACATAAATTGGAAATATTGTACAAGGATTGTCCTAAAAAAACAACTTTTAGGAGCAATTTTGTCAAACCAAAATGAAAATGTCCCTTTTTAATTTCAATTAAGCTACCTGCTGCAGCGAAAGATTTGTAATAAAAATAAAATTCAATGGAAAATGATCCTACAGATTGCTCCCGGTATTTAATCCCTCTACTATATGCAAAGATTTTTAATTTTTTATACTTAACCTATATGCCCAAACTCATTCTATTTAACAAGCCATATGGCGTAATCTGTCAATTTACAGGGAAAGAACACGAGGATACCTTAGCAAAATTTATTGCCATGCCTGATTTTTATGCGGCTGGACGGTTGGATAAAAATAGTGAAGGTTTATTATTATTAACGGATGATGGAGCATTACAACACCGATTAACTCACCCTAAATTTAATAAGAAAAAGTATTATTGGGTACAAGTTGAAGGAATTCCAACTGAAGAAGACTTAGAGCCGCTTAAAAAAGGATTAGTTCTTAAAGACATCTCTTTTTTACCTGCTGTCATCCATAGAATTGAGGAACCTAAACTTTGGCCGCGCACTCCACCAGTGCGCTTCAGACAAAATATTCCTACCAGCTGGCTAGAACTTATTTTAAGAGAAGGAAAAAACCATCAGGTGCGTAGAATGACTGCTGCAGTGGGTTTTCCTACTTTAAGGTTAGTGCGACATCGCATCGGTGATTGGGCTCTAGGAAGCTTACAGCCAGGGGAATATACCTTAATGACTCAAAAATACTGATTTTTTGGCGCTGCTTGATTTCTAAACCTTGCGAAAATCAAGTGTCTTCACGTCCAAATCCCTAGAAAATATTCGTTCAAGAGGCATAAACCAATCGTGTAAGCAATGTGTCTTGCCCTAGCAAACGAATCCAAGGCCAGAGAAACATCCCAATTAGGGCACTAGCCACAGGCATAAACAAGCTGTAATTAAAACCTAATAATGCTGCGATCAAACAAATAATCGCTTGATATAAAAAACAAAAAAATCCTATTAGGAAAAGTTGCTGCATCATGGAAAAAAATTGAAAACGGCGTGATTTACTCGAAGCAATCCATGTTACCAAAAGTAAGGCAAAGGAATGCTCACCAATCACTGTTGCAAGCAACACATCCAATAACAAACCAACGAACAATAAGCTTGTCTGGTTAAAATTTCCGGGCAAAAAATATTCTATATAAAGAACAAATAATAAAACCCATGGTGGTCTAAAATCGATAATTAATTCAGGCATAGGTAATATAGACAAAATTAGTGTAATTACAAATCCCAAGATTAAGCGTATACGAAGATTTTTCATCACATAGTCTCTTTGGCATTTAAACGCTGATTAATTTGTGTGGTTAATTGTTCTTGTTCCTTGTCTGGCCATATTAATAATACCAAACGGCTACGATTGAGAAGGGCTACAGGAGCTACTTTCACCGTAACAAAATCCTCTCCAGGAACATTGTTAACTTGCTCTACCTTACCAACGGGATATCCCTCTGGGTATCGTCTATCCAAACCTGAGGTAACTAACACATCCCCAGGATGAATCGAAGAGGTTTTAGGTAAATTAATTAAAAACAGTTGCTGAATATCATTTGTGCCAATAAGAATTGCGCGCTCTCCAGTACGATTGTTTTGCACCGGAACAGCACTTTTCGAGTCAGAAATAAGCAATACAGTACTTGTTAAAGGTCCCACATCAACAATTTGCCCCATCACTCCCTTTGCATCCAAAATAGGTTGCCCCACATACACGCCATCACGTTTGCCCTTATTTAATACAATAATTTGACGTGAATTACTGGTATCTACTGCAAGAATTTGTGCAGCCATAGCACTCATATTCGCTTGAGATGAAGTTTGTAATAACTCTTTAAGTTGTAAATTTTCTCTTTGAATAACAAGCAATTTTTGCAATTCTGCTTCGAGTATTGTTTGCTGGTAACGCAAACGAATGTTTTCATCGATTAATACTTTTTTAGCACCAACCAACGATTGCACCCAGCCAACAACACGCACAGGGTAGTCAACAGCATATTGCAACGGAGAAACAATAAACGAAAAGCCGCTACGAACACTATCTAAATAGCGATAATGATAATCAGAAAACATTAAAAAAACAGAAAAAAGAAGAGCCAACACAAATCCTATAGGATTATGTCCGCTCTTACTAAATAATCTGTTATGAGTATTACTCGGTTGAGAGGAAATCACCGCCACGCAAGTCCATTGTTTCTAATGCTTTACCACCACCTCGTGCAACACAAGTCAGCGGATCTTCAGCAACTAATACAGGCAGCCCTGTTTCTTCCATCAACAATGCATCGATGTTTTTCAACAATGCACCGCCTCCAGTCAAGATCATGCCGCGTTCGGCAATATCGGCAGCCAACTCAGGTGGTGCTAATTCTAAAGCAGCCCTCACAGCACCCACAATGCCAGATAAGGGTTCTTGCAAAGCCTCTAAAATCTCAGCACTGGTCAATACAAAACTCCGTGGAACACCTTCAGCAAGATTTCTCCCACGAACTTCAATTTCAAATAAATCACGGCTTGGAAAAGCAGATCCAATCTCATGCTTAATCCGCTCAGCTGTTGTTTCACCAATTAGCGTACCGTAATTACGACGCACATAAGACACAATTGCATCATCAAACTTATCACCGCCAACACGAACTGACTGATGATAAACAATACCACTCAAGGAAATAATCGCTACTTCTGTGGTGCCACCACCAATATCCACAACCATAGAGCCACTGGCTTCCTCTACAGGCATTCCAGAACCTAAAGCTGCAGCCATGGGTTCTTCAATAAGAAATACTTCACGAGCACCTGCACCCATTGCAGATTCACGTATTGCGCGACGTTCAACTTGTGTCGAACCACAAGGGACACAAACCAGAACACGAGGACTGGGACGTAAAAATTTATTTTCATGAACTTTATGAATGAAATGCTGAAGCATTTTTTCTGTAACAAAAAAGTCGGCAATAACCCCATCTTTCATCGGTCTGATCGCATTTATATTACCAGGAGTTCTTCCAAGCATACGCTTTGCTTCAAGACCCACAGCTGCAACACGTTTTTGACCAGACTCATTACGTAAAGCAACTACAGATGGCTCGTTTAGGACTATTCCCTTATCCCTTACATAAATCAATGTGTTAGCAGTTCCCAAGTCAATTGATAAATCATTGGAAAACACACCCCTTAACTTTCTGAACATATGTGGCACTACCTCGTTCTTTTTTTTGTGTCTTAACTTTATCCTAAATTTGCAAAAAAATCGACAGTTCCAGCACAACAAATGTAAATTAAGTAGTAAATTTTTTGCACAAGTCATTAATCCTTCTAAAACCTCTTAAAATTTACATAAAACCCATCTAAAAGCGCTTATGCATGTATCAGAATTTATCCCATAGAAAATTTATTATTTTGACTAAAACAAATAAAATACTACAATTTGATCAATATATGGTCTAAATTTATTTGGAGAATTACAATGCTTTCCAGAAGTGAAATTCAAGATAGATATAATGCTGCCCAAGCAAAAGCAGATAAATGGATAAGAATACAAATAAATCTCTCTAATAGCAAAGACCATTTAGCCTCTAATGTCGTTAGTGCTATTGAAGAAATTATTATGAATGAAGTCAAATTTGTTACCGATATGCAACGCTTAAATAATCTGGTAGTTATTTTACGGGATCATGTTAGCAAACAAGGTGGTAGTGATAAAAAAGAGCAAATTGCTATTCTTGATATTTATATAGAGAAATTAGATACATTGCTGAGTACTTATGCAGCAATGCCCGACTTACTGAAATTAATTAACGATGACGGTACAGGAGCAACTCCTGAAGAACTAATAGAAAAAATAGGGATGAAACTACTTCTTCCTGAATCAAAACAAATTATGACACAGCTTGGTGATTTAGCAGACCAACGAATGAATGTTGAAATGATACACAAATTGTATCTACAGGATTTATCAAAATTAGACAACTATCTAGAAGAAAGAACAAGCGAAATTGTACTATTTACAGGCACACGATCTACTCAAAAACGAGCTTTTTCAGATTTTACCATTATGCCTGCTCAAAATTTACCAAGAATCTATATGCCTGTAGAACAGCTAAGCGAAAAACTTTCCAGTTTTGCAGCAAAAGCACCCGATTATCATATCCCAGCATATGAAAAACCAACTACAACCAACTCAGCGATCCAAAAATTAATAAATAACGTTAGCGAAGGTATTGATCAAGCAAAAAACAGTGTCCAAGCCTATAATAGTAAAAAAGCAGCAATCCAAAATGCAGAAGAAGAATTTAGTAAGATAGCAGCTAAAACTAAAATAAGGGAAAAACAAGCGGTGATGTTAAGAAACATTTTAGGCCTTAATATTAATACCTCACTGCAAACCACCTCGTTTTTTTCAGAATATTTAAAAACTGCATTAACTAAAACTTACCCAGAAATGTTTCAGTTAAACATCAAGGGAGAAGTCGATATTATACTTCCTACAAGTAATGTAGCTTATACTGATATCCATAAAGCTTTGGGATACGAGTTAAATACGACATTAACACTGGAACCTTCTAGATTTGATGCCCAAATATTGGATAAGTTGTATCAAAAGACCGAAAATCCTCTTTGGATTGTTTTAAAAAGCACGAAACCTGTTAACGAAAATTTTTCCGCTGAACAAAAAATTCACGCATATAAAGAAATTGCACAAGCTTTTAAAGATAAAAAAATAGGTAATACAGGCAAATATCTGGCAGCATATAATTTGACCCAATCCGCTAAGGCAGTAGCTCAAGAGCATCCTGAAAGTATTCCTGCTTTTAACGAGGCATTCGGATATGAAAGTACTTTAGGTAAATGGGTAATTGAAAAAGCGAAGAATAAAGATACGGTAATTAGCAATTTAATCATCAGACCTGCTAAACTTGCGTCTTTAGAGGATAAAGCTACTGATTTTGAAATTGATGAAAGAGCTAGCTTTGGAAGCACTATAAGCCTAAATAGCTCCCTAGATTCGATAAGTGATTCAGGAATTGATACCTTTGACGAAGAGAGCTCTGTTGATATAAGTGATATTGATGAATTTGATAGCGAAAAACAGCAAGTAGAAGATAAACCTTCAGTTCATCAGTTTAATACTGATCTAGAAAATAAAAAATCATTGCTAATCGCTAGTGGAATTGAAAAAATGATGCTAACTTCAGATGAGAAACAGCGATTAACTGAAGAAATAAATAATGCTGAAACATCTGATGCACTAAAGATCGAAGAAGAAAAGGTTTTTGCTGTGGTTAAACTCTGTGAGGTTGTCAAAACAGTTACCGATAGTCTTCGTAAACGTAAAGACTTTTTTTCAAGGTCTTCTGAAAAAAAAGTCGATGAAATTCTAGGAGCATTTAAAAAGCTAACCTTAGATGAGAAAATTGAACTAGTCGAATATATTCTTCAAATCAAACAAGATAAATCAAATAAAAAAGAAGATTCCAACATTGGACGTTTTCTTGAGAAACTCAATCAAAATCGTGCATTAATTTCTTTAACTAAAGAAACAACGAGTTTTAAACAATTTAAAGAACAGATGCAAGCCATTAAATACGACACACCAGATAAGACAAGCAAGCTCACCATAAAATGATCTGGAATGATATGAGGCCCTTTATGAGCCCCTATATATATCAAAAAGGTGAAAATTCAAAACCTAACTAAGTTCATTGAATAGCAAAAATCTCGTTTAATTTCTCACGATTAGCCACCACAAAGTGCTGGCCTATGCCTTTAACTTCAGCAAGCTCTTCAATTGATTTAAAGCCCTGATGGCTTTCACGATAAGCGATAATTGCTTCGGCACGTTTCTTACCTATCCCTTTAAATGATCCTATAAGTAATGACAGATTTGCCTTGTTGAGGTTTATTTTATCTGATAAACCAACCGTTTGTTTTTTGACAACCTTTTGAGGGGTGATGCTGCTCGCATGAACAGTAAACGTTGTTACAGCCAATACTAATGCAGCGGCCATGAATGTTGTTTTCATAAATTTCTCCTAATTGTTGGACTAGCTCGTTCCAGAGCTGTGAAGAGTATCCCAATATTTATTAAAACTGTCGAGAATTTTTTTAATTATTTTTCAATTACGAATTTGCAGCCTTATGCAACACATAAGCAACACTTGCAGTTAACTTCTTAACCATGTCTAAATGCAAGAATTCATTTGGGCCATGTGCATTAGAATGAGGACCCAGTACACCTGTAATCATAAATTGTGCATCAGGAAATTGTTCTCCTAACATTCCCATAAAAGGAATAGTGCCACCTTCCCCCATATATGCTGCTGGTTTACCATAATAAGTTTGCGATGCCTCTTCTATAGCCTTTTGCAACCAAGAAGATAGTTTTGGTGCATTCCATCCTTGTGACCCGTCATCTACGCTAAAATTCACATGCGCATTATAAGGAGGTTTTTGCGTCAACGTATCCTGTATTACTGAAGCAGCAATTTTGGGATTTATTAACGGAGGAAGACGCATGGAAAGTTTAAGGGAGGTCCGTGGTCGCATTACATTACCTGCATTTGCTATAGGGGGTAATCCATCAGCTCCAGTCACTGTTAACGCAGGACGCCAGGTTCTATTTAAAATTAACTGTTGTTTATCGGTAGTTAGCGGTTCGACACCCTCATGCCAAGGAAATTCATCGTAAACATGATTGCCTAAAGCTTTCGCACAATGTTGAGCCTGCTTTTTGCGCTCCTCAGGGATATCACAATAGAGCGATGCTAATTTCACTTCCCCAGTAACTTCATCTTCAAGACGGTTAATTAGTTGTCTGGCAACTCTAAAACTGTCGGCAACAATCCCGCTCGCATTCCCAGAATGCACTCCTTCACTAATTAGCTCAACGGACAACTCACCCACCACATTACCGCGTAACGAAGTTGTCATCCACAACTGCTCATAATTACCAGCCCCAGAATCAAGACAAATAACCAACTTGAGTTTACCAATTCGCTCTTTTAGTAATTTGATGTAATAAGGTAAATCATAACTACCACTTTCTTCACAAGCTTCGATAATCAATACACAACGAGGATAAGGCACACCTTGCTCTTCCAAAGCTCTTATCGCAGTTAAAGAAGCATAAGCAGAATAACCATCATCTGCTCCCCCCCGACCATATAAACGCCCTTCTTTTAAGACGGCGTTCCATGGATGCAAATCTTCATCCCATCCCGACATTTCAGGTTGCTTATCTAAATGACCATACATTAAAACAGTTTCGTTAATTTGCCCTGGAACTTCCATAAAAATTAAAGGAGTCCGTCCTTGTAATCGCATAACTTCCAATTGCATTCCTTTCGGCGCATGAGCTTTACACCAATCGGCGATATGCTCTACCGCCTGATCCATTAATCCATGCTCCTCCCATTTTGCATCAAAATGAGGAGATTTATTTGGGATTTTGATGTAATCACATAAACTGGGAAGAATCTCTTCTTGCCATTGGTGACAGATAAAATCATACAGTGCTTGGGGATTGAACATGAATTTGCTCCTCAATAATATCTATAATTTTTTCTGTTGCAGATTTAATTTTTAATGCTTTGATTTTTTCCTCAATCTCATACTGATTTTTCTCAAGATCATTTAGGGCCTTTAGTAAAGTTTCTGCACTTAAAGAGCTGTCATCAATAACAATGCTGATACCTAGTTCTTGAAAATATCTGGCATTTTGAATTTGATCTCCACGACTGATTTGCGCGGATAAAGGAATTAAAATGTGTGGCTTACCTAAAGCCAAAATTTCATACAGGGAATTTGCCCCAGCGCGTGAAACCACTACAGAAGCAGCAGCAAATAAATCAGCTAACTCTTCGTTAGCATATTCAAATTGTTTATACCCCTCCAAACCAGAAAATAAAGCATCTACCTTCCCCTTCCCACATAGATGAATGACTTGATAATCTTTGGTTAGCTGCGGCAATGCTTCTCGAATACTGCGGTTTATGGAACCCGAACCCAAACTGCCCCCAATAACAAGAAGACAAGGTTTCATTGCATTAAATCCACACATTTCAAGACCTTTAGTACTGCTACCAGTAAATAATTGCTTACGAATTGGCGTGCCAGTAACTTCAATTTTATCTTGTTTTTTGAAATGTTTTCTACTTGCATTAAACGTAAGACAAATTTTATTAACAAAAGGAAAACATAAACGATTAGCAAGTCCAGGAGTCATATCTGATTCATGTGCAATAACAGGAATACGATTTAGCCATGCCCCAACAACTACCGGAAAGGCTACAAATCCACCCTTTGAAAAAACCACATCGGGTTTTAACCGGTGAAGTAACCAAAAAGATTGTATAATCCCTAAAATGATTTTAAAAGGATCCACTAAGTTTTTAATGCTCATATAGCGTCGTAATTTACCGCTGCTTATCGCATGAAATGGGATTCCAAGAGGTATGATCATCTCTTTTTCAATACCTTGGGTGGAACCAACATAATGCATTTTCCAACCCTTCTGGCTGAATTCATCAATTAATGCTACGTTTGGTGCAACATGACCTGCTGTTCCACCACCAGTAAAAATAATATCCATACTCATAAAATGTTCCTAATCAATAAACTTAAGTCTATAGCCTGAATTGATTTAGTAATCGCCCCTATTGAAATAAAATCAACTCCTAATCGCGCTATATTAGTAATATTTTTAAGAGTAATTCCACCCGAAACTTCCAAAGCACAGTGTGTAGGTTGATTTATTTTGACCGCCTCTTCAAGCATCTCTTCATTGAAATTATCCAGTAATATTCGATCAGGATCAGCAGCAAGAGCTTCTCTTAATTCATCTAGAGTTTCAACCTCGATCTCAACAAAAACATTCTTGTGCAATTGTTTTGCCAAAACAATTGCCTGTGTTATGGAGCCACAGGCTTTAATATGATTTTCTTTAATCAAAAATGCATCATAGAGCCCCATGCGATGATTCATTCCTCCTCCGCAGGTCACTGCATATTTTTGGGCAATGCGTAATCCGGGTATCGTTTTTCGTGTATCTAATAAACGTGTATTTGTCCCTTTAAGTTGTTGCGCATAATGATAAGTTTGCGTTGCTGTTGCTGAAAGAGTTTGTAAAAAATTTAATGCCGTACGTTCTGCAGTTAAAATACTGCGCGCAGGACCATGAAGACGGCATAAAGCAGCCGGTTTATCTAACCACTCCCCTTCCGCAGTGAGCCAAGTACTCTGAATGTCGGTACTAACTTGTTGAAACACTTCATTAACCCACGGCTGACCACAGACAAGCATCGGTTCACGTGAAATGATTTCTGCTTCAACCACTTGATGTTTAGGCAACAAAGCTGCAGTAACATCACCACGACCCACATCCTCCATTAAGGCACGTGCTACATCATTTTTTGCCTGGACTAAAATTTTATTCATTTATTATGCCTTTTTCCGTCACTGCATACCGTGCCTTTAATAAAGGGGGAGCAATAAACGTCGTGACCATTACCATCAAAACAACGGCAGAAAATAAATCATCAGAAATCACGCCTAGGGTCCTACCAATAGAAGCAAAAACCAACCCAACTTCGCCTCGCGGCAACATTCCTATACCAATAAGCAAACGATCATTTTTAGCATTAGCTCCAAAACCACTAATTAATTTTCCAATTACCGCTGCCGCGATTAAACCCAAGGCTAAAACAACTACCTTCCAATGAAAAAAACTTTCTAATTTTACTTGAATCCCAATCAAAATAAAAAACATAGGTGCCAAGATGGACTCCAAAGGCGATAATAAATGATAAATGGTACGACGCGTCTTTTGGTTGGTTTCAAGTGCTTTAAAATATTCATCATGAATAATCACACCTGCGGTAAAGGCACCAATAATTGTCGCTAACTCAATAAATGCTGCTAACCAAGAAAGAAACATAATAAATAAAAAGGAAACAAATAACTTTGCTTCCCAAGGTTCAAGGAAGCGAAAAAAATGAATCGATTTGCGTAAAATAAGGGGACCTAAAAATAGCGCACCAATAAAAAACAGCAATGAAGCAACAATAATTCGTGCGATAACAAGAATATCCACAGCACCATTGAGTACAACAGAACTGACCACGGCTAATAGGATCAAACCCAAAACATCATCTAACATTGCAGCCCCGAGGATTGTTCTCGCCTCGCGAGTGCGTAATTTTTTCATTTCAGTAAGCACCCGTGCAGTAATTCCAATACTGGTTGCACTCAAAGTAGCTGCGATGAATAAATTTGTTTGATAAGATGACTCTGGCATCAATAAATGCGCCATGCCAAATCCTAAAACCATGGGTGCCACAACACCAATCACAGCAACAAAAAAAGAATCTCGACCTGTGTGTTTTAATTCTTCTATGGAACTTTCCAAGCCAACCATGAATAAAAGAAAAATAACACCATAGCGAGAAAAAATATCAACAACATATGCTGTTTTAAGATAGTCAGCCCCATGCGGCCCACTCAGTGCATTGATGATTTGTTGTGCATATTCGGGATTAGGAATAATTGTTGTTACCGCTTGTGTTAATGAAACATTTTTCAGCATTTGACTGATAACATCAAATGTTGCCGATCCTTCGCGTAATAAGACGATCAGTTCAAATCCAAAATAGTAAAGTAGATTACCAAGGAGCATGCCCATCACTAACTCACCAAGAACACTGGGCTGATTCATACATCTGGCAATATAGCGACCAAGAATAGCAAAGAAAAAAATAGCAGTGACGTTAAGTAAGACAAAGCTGGTTTGATCGGCATGGTTTGCACCAGAAAAGGCAAATGCACACATAGGGCACAATACTACCCAAAGCAACCACCATTTAAAATGCTGCATAGTTTATCCCTCTTGTGGGTAGCAACTCATTTTGCCATTAAACTTAGTCTATTGCTTTGCTAAAAACAAACAAGTCCCTAATACCGAATCTGGATTAAGTGAAACACTGTCAATACCTTCTTTCATTAACCACTGAGCAAAATCCTGATGGTCTGAAGGACCTTGACCACAAATTCCGATGTATTTACCTGCTGTTTTACACGCAACAATCGCCTTATGCAATAAGATCTTCACTGCTTCATCACGTTCGTCAAATTGAGCAGCAACCAGTCCAGAATCTCTATCCAAACCTAAAGTTAACTGAGTTAAATCATTAGAGCCAATAGAAAAACCATCAAAATACTCTAAAAACTTTTCAGCCAACAACGCATTAGAAGGCAGTTCACACATCATGATTATGCGTAATCCATGTTTACCGCGTTCAAGACCATGCTGCTTTAAAACCTCAATAACATTACTCGCTTCGGAAACTGTTCTAACAAAAGGAATCATTAATTCAACATTGCTTAACCCCATTTCTTCGCGAACACGTCTTACCGCGTTACATTCCAGAGCAAAACACTCCGCAAATTCAGGAGAAACATAGCGAGATGCTCCTCTAAAACCTAACATAGGATTTTCTTCATGAGGTTCATATAAAGAACCTCCTATAAGGTTGGCGTACTCATTTGATTTAAAATCCGACAAACGGACAATTACTGGTTTGGGATAAAAAGCCGCCGCAATGGTTGCGATTCCTTCTTTTAAGCGTTCAATATAAAATTCGATCGGAGAATCATAAGCAGCTGTTTTTTCGCGAATAAATTTCTTTAACTCTTCATCATCCAGACTATCAAAATCCAATAATGCGCGTGGATGAATTCCTATGGTGTTAGAAATTAAAAATTCCAGACGTGCCAAACCAACCCCTGAGTTAGGAATAGATCGAAAAGTAAAAGCACGTTCAGGATTGCCCACATTGAGCATCACTTTCATGGGCAATTCCGGCATTGTTTCTACATCAAGACGCACTTGCTCAAAAGGCAATAATCCTGCATAAACAAAACCCGCATCTCCTTCAGCGCAACTCACAGTTACTTCATCGCCATCACATAGGGTTTTAGTAGCATCTCCACAACCAACCACTGCAGGAATACCCAATTCACGGGCAATAATTGCGGCATGACACGTTCTCCCACCACGATTGGTGACAATAGCAGCAGCACGTTTCATTACTGGTTCCCAATCAGGATCGGTCATGTCTGAAACGAGTACCTCCCCTGGTTTCACCCGATCCATTTCGCTAACATCTTTAATAATTCGTGCTATACCCTGGCCGATACGTTGGCCAATACTGCGACCTTCAGCTAACACGTTACCTTTTTTCTGCAAAGTGTAACGTTCTAATATTTGTTTATTGTCACGACTTTTAACCGTTTCTGGGCGTGCTTGTAGAATATATAATTTACCATTTGTGCCATCTTTAGCCCATTCAATGTCCATTGGACGACCATAATGTTTCTCAATAATTAAAGCCTGGCGTGCCAAACTCTCTACTTCATCTTTAGTTAAAGAAAATAATAATCGTTTATCAAGCTCAACATCTATTGTTTTAACACGACGATTTTGCGCAGAATCATTACAATAAACCATTTTGAGTGCCTTACTACCAAGATTTTGGCGTATAATTGCCGGTTTTCCTGCTCTTAAGCCTGGTTTATGCACATAAAACTCATCTGGATTTACAGCACCTTGGACAACCATTTCTCCCAAGCCATAGGAAGATGTAATAAAAATCACCTCATCAAAACCGGATTCAGTATCTATAGTAAACATTACGCCACTAACCGCCAGATCACTACGAACCATTTGTTGAATTCCCGCTGACAAAGCGACATTATGATGTTCAAACTTGTGGTGGGTACGATAAGCAATTGCTCTATCGTTAAATAATGAAGCAAAAACATATTTAATTGAGTCTAAGACTGCGTCAGCCCCCTTCACATTTAAAAAAGTTTCTTGCTGTCCGGCAAAAGAGGCATCAGGCAAATCTTCTGCAGTTGCAGAAGAACGAACTGCTACACTAAATGTGTCATGCCCAATAGATTGGGCCATTTTTTTATAAGCAGACCGTACTTCTTTCACAAATTGCGGTGTAAACGGCATATTAATAACCATTTCTCTAATTCTCTTACCCACCGCAGCTAATTGATATACGTCATCTGTATTTAAGGTAGATAATTTTTCATAGATTTTTTTATCAAGACCATCTTGTGCTAAAAACTCTCTGAACGAATCTGCTGTGGTGGCAAAACCCCCAGGAACAGCGACTCCAGCTGAAGATAAATGACTAATCATCTCACCAAGAGAAGCATTTTTACCACCAACCTGCTCCAGATCGCCCATGCCAAGATGTGCTAAATCAATAATATGTGTTTTGACTGCCATAACTACCTCATACTCCATGAAATGATAGTCATTCTACTTAAATTATGAAGCTATTGGAATTAGATCTTTAGTTGCCGCAGAAAGAGCCCGAGAAAAATCCTTATAAAAATTAGACTCTCCAATGAGTTTCACAATACCTGCTCTGCGTAACTTACCTTCTACACGTGAATTGGAACCACATAAAATAACGCGTATAGTGCGTTGCTGTAAATCGTCAATAATTTCTTCCAGTGTTTGTAATCCGGTAGCATCTATGAATGGTACCCAACGCATTCTGATAATTAATATTTTAGGATCAGTATGGGTTACAGCCAAAGCGTGCTGAAAAACTTCGGAAGCCGCAAAGAAAAATGGCCCGTCTACAGAATAAACCAAGAGTCCTTCAGGTAAAGACTCTATATTTTGTTGCGCTAATTCGTGTACTAATTGTTGCTCTGACATCTCCTGTACTTCCACACTGGAAGCCATACGTCTTATAAAATGCATTATAGCAATAATCACACCCACATTGACCGCAATGACCAAATCAACAAACACTGTAAGAAAAAAGGTTACCAAGAGAATAACTACATCAACTTTTGGACCACAGCACATTAACTTAATGAAATGCTTTACCTCACTCATGTTCCAAGCAACCACAAACAATATTGCTGCCAGTGTGGTAAGAGGAACGTTGACTGCTAAAGGTGCAAAAAAGAGAATAATTAAAACAAGAGTAAGGACATGAATAATACCTGCTAAAGGACTATTACCACCATTACGAATATTAGTTGCCGTACGCGCAATAGCCCCTGTTGCTGCAAAACCACCAAATAAAGGCGTAAAAATATTAGCAATTCCCTGGCCTATTAGTTCGCGATTAGAATTATGTTTTGTACCTGTCATCCCATCAGCAACTACAGCGGATAAAAGCGATTCAATTGCTCCTAGCATTGCAATAGTAAATGCAGGCCCTATTAATTCCATCACACGGTCTACTGTTATATTTGGGATTTGAAAATCAGGTAAACCCTGAGGAATCCCGCCAAACATCGAGCCGATGGTAGCAACGCCCTCAAAATGAACAATACTTTGCAAACTAGTAATAACCACTAAGGCAACCAATGGCCCTGGCACACGTTTTAAACCAGAAATTTTATTAGAAAAAATAACGAGAAATAAAGCAAGTAAACCCAAAGTAGTGGTAGTTGGATTAAGCTGAGGAAATGACTGGATTAGAAATACTAATTTTTCATGAAAATGACCACTACCACCAGAGGGAAAACCAAAAAAATAATGCCACTGCCCCACCCAAATGACTACAGCAATACCGGCGGTAAAACCAACAATAACTGGAGCTGGAATAAATTTAATAATACTGCCTAAACGAGCAAGACCAAAAAACAACAGCATAAAGCCAGCCAAGACAGTGGAAATCTGTAAACCAGAAATTCCATATTTTGCGGTAATCCCTGCAAGAACGACAATAAATGCCCCTGTAGGGCCAGCAATTTGCAATCGACTCCCACCCATGACCGAAACAATTAACCCAGCAATGATTGCTGTATATAACCCTTGTTCCGGTTTAACTCCCGAAGCGATTGCAAAAGCCATAGCTAAGGGCAATGCAACCACTCCGACAATGATGCCTGAGACGATGTTCTGTAGCCAATATTTCTTTTGAAATAGACCTGCCTGATAAGATTCAAGAATGGTGTTCATAAAAAGTTTACCGCCGAGTAAGTAGTGATGTTATTATACGCATATGGATTAAAAAAATATCCTATTTTAAAGCAATTAGTTTATAAAGATGGGGGTTCTATTAGAGCAAAGGAAATTATTTGACATAAATTATCCATTTAGAATAAAAATTAATCTAAAAAACATTCTCATGTAGATAAAATTTCTTACTTTAATTCACATCTTGGCTCGCATCTAATATCATAGGTACTTTATTATTTGGGCAAGTTATTATATGACTCTTACTCCTTTAAACGCCATCTCTCCTATAGACGGGCGCTACATCAATAAAACACGGGCATTGAGTCCTTATTTTAGCGAGTTTGCATTAATATATTATCGATTAATGGTTGAAATTCGCTGGCTTGAATCGTTAGCAGCTAATACTTCCATTCCTGAAGTTCCTAAGCTGAATCAGGAAGCCAAAGATTTTTTAAATAACATTATTACCAATTTTGATGAAGCAGAAGCGCAAAAAATCAAAGACTTTGAACGACAAACAAACCATGATGTTAAGGCCATTGAATATTATCTAAAAAATAAATTTCAACATAATGCCAGCCTAAACGCAGTAACTGCATTTATTCATTTTGCCTGTACTTCAGAAGACATTAATAATTTGGCTTACGCTTTAATGATCAAACAAGCAATTGCACAAGTCATACAACCTACTTTGGCTGAAATTATGGGCGGTATTACCCTGCTCGGTAAACAACACGGCGATATTGCTATGTTAGCAAGAACTCATGGCCAACCTGCCACCCCTACAACCATGGGTAAAGAACTGGTTAATTTTGTTGCTCGTCTCAAAAGACCACAACAGCAACTTGCCGAAGTATTGATTCCAGGTAAATTCAATGGTGCAGTCGGCAATTATAATGCCCATGTGATCGCTTATCCAGAAGTAAATTGGCGCAAACATTGTTCTCACTTTGTTACCTCCTTAGGGCTTTCTTTTAATGCTTATACCACCCAGATTGAACCACATGATGGCTTGGCTGAAGTATCCCAAATTATGGTACGCATTAATAATATTTTGCTGGATTACACTCAAGACATATGGAGTTATATTTCTCTTGGCTACTTTAAACAAAAAACCATAGCAGAAGAAGTAGGCTCTTCCACCATGCCACACAAAGTTAATCCAATTGATTTTGAAAATGCAGAAGGTAATTTAGGATTAGCTAATGCGTTATTCATTCATTTTGCCAATAAACTGACACAATCTCGTTTGCAACGCGATTTATCCGATTCTACCGTACTACGTAACATTGGCATGGCATTTTCTTACAGTTTAATCGCTTATCTTTCTTTAGCTAAAGGTAATGACAAGCTACAAATTAACAAGCGTGCTTTGCAAGATGATTTAAAAACAAACTGGGAAGTGTTAGCGGAAGCCATACAAACGATGATGCGTCGTTATAACGTGCCCGATGCATATGAGCAATTAAAAACCTTAACTCGTGGGCAAGGAATTGATGGTAATAGCCTTCAACAATTTATTCAAAACTTATCTATTCCTGAAAAAGCCAAAGAACAACTGGCTCATTTGACTCCTGAAAATTATACGGGATTAGCTGCTCAACTCGTCAAGGCTTTTTCATGAAAGATACCCTATCACAACAAGGTCGAACTTATGAGTTCGATGTTCTTGTTATAGGTACAGGGTTAGCGGGATTACAATATTGTTTGCAATTACTGAATCTGCAACCTCATTTAAAAATTGCCTTAATTAGCAAAACTGAAGCGATTGAATGTAATAGTCGTTATGCTCAAGGGGGAATTGCTGCGGTATCTTTAGCCGACGATTCCATCAGTTCCCATGTGTCTGATACTCTTCGCGCAGGAGATGGTCTTTGCTATCTACCCGCAGTAGAATTTATTATCGGACAAGGTCCAGAAATCATCAAACAACTGAGTCACTATTCTGTTCAATTTAAAAAAGAAAAAAATGGTGCACACAACCTTGCTCAAGAAGGTGGACATTCTCACCGACGTATTTTCAATTGCGGGGATCAAACAGGTTTATCAATAACACAAACGATGAACTACTTAGCGAGACAACAAGAGCAAATTCATTATTTTGAACACCATGTGGCCATTAACTTAATTACACATTACCAGCCTCATCAAACAGACATTCAAGGTGAAATTTTAGGAGCCTACATTTTAGATTGTCAACATAACCTCATCCACACCTTTTTGGCAAATTGCGTTATCCTGGCTACTGGAGGAGCTGGTAAAACATATAGATACACCACTAACCCTATGGTTGCTACTGGAGATGGAGTAGCAATGGCTTATCGTGCCGGAGCTAGAGTTGGTAATATGGAGTTCTATCAATTCCACCCTACTCTATTACATCACCATTCATTAAATAATTTTCTTATTTCTGAAGCAGTTCGCGGAGAGGGTGCTCTTCTTAAAAATGCCGAGACTGGTTTCCGTTTTATGCAAGATTATGCGCCAGAACAAATGGAACTGGCAACCCGAGATGTGGTTGCGCGGGCTATTTTCAACGAGATTGAACGCAGTCAAATGGGTTTTGTTTATCTCGACATTACCCATCAACCTAAAAGTTTTCTAAAAAAACGTTTCCCACAAATTTATATCACACTTTTATCTGTTGGCATTGATATGAGCCAAGATATGATCCCTGTTGTCCCCGCCGCCCATTATCAATGTGGAGGAGTCCTTACCGATATTGATGGACGTACCGATTTGAAACGTTTATACGCTATTGGTGAAGTTGCGTTTACAGGATTACATGGGGCCAACCGTTTAGCCAGTAATTCCTTACTTGAAACCTTAGTGATGGGTTCAAATGCGGCATACTGTACATTAAAAGACATCTCGTCTCCTTGGAAATTTACCGATTCTATTCCTAACTGGAGCGCTCCAAGTGAAGTTAATACTCGACGTGCCAGTCAAATCAATGCGCAATGGCGTGGATTAAGAGGTGAAATGACTTCTTATGCAGGTATTATCCGCACTGAAGCAGGGCTTCAAGATCTACTACAATTAATAATGAAGAGAAAAAAAATAGTTGAAGAATATTATTGGAAGCATAGTATTACCAGAGATTTTATTGAGTTAAGAAATATCATTCTCAATGCTGAATTAATTGTAAGAGCAGCATTATCAAGACGAGAGTCTCGTGGTGGCCACTTTCGAGAAGATTATCCAAATAAAAAAGCTCAAGCTCAGGAAAGCATTACCAAGGTAGGATGGACAGACAGTTCACTGACGTGAAATGAAAACCAGTTAGAGGTAGAATAAATGTTCAAAAATTCAATGACTTATACTCCTGAAACAACAATAATGCACATCAGTAATGACATGAGTATTTGTCAAAGTGATTACCCTATAGATTGGTATCAGGAGGAATTTATTTCCTATGCCCAAGAGTACCAAGCCTTACCAGACCGTAAACTTACTACAGTACTGGCTTGGATGACGCCGTATTTAAAAAAGGCTCAAGATCATTTTGGTGATCAATTAATGCTATTGGCTCACTACTATATGGGAGGAGACATTGTCCGCTTAGTAGAACAATTCGGCGGCATTATTGGCGACTCCTATCAACTAGCCTTGAAAGCGGCTGAACATCCCGAAAAATCAGTCATTATTGAATCCGCTGTTCATTTTATGGCTGAGTCCATCAGCATCTTGGCCCAAGGTCACCAACATGTTTATATTACCAATCCTAAATCAGGTTGTACTATGGAAATGTTGGCTAAAGATTTTATGGTCGAACCCGCTTTTCTTGATCTGAATGAACGTTATGGTAGTGAGAATATTTTACCTGTTTGTTATATGAATACTTCGGGACGTGTTAAAGCCATGACCGGTGCCCAAGGGGGTGCTGTTTGTACTAGTTCTAATGTGAAAAAAATATTTCAATGGGCACAAAAACAAAATAAAAAAATTCTTTTTATTCCCGATCAACATATGGGGGAAAATGTTGCCTATTGGTTAGGAATAAAAAATCTTGCTTATTGGCCAGGAGGAACGGCTGGCGCACATTACTCTTTGTTACTACAAGATAAAAAAACCATAAAACAATTTGATGATGCAGAATTAATTCTATTTGCAAGCCAATGCGCGGTGCATACTCATTATCAACCGGAAATGTGTGACTATTGGCATAGTAAATCCTATACTACGATTGTGCATCCTGAATGCCGCAATTCTGTGATTCGCGTAGCTCAACACTCTGGTTCTACTGCCTTCATTTGGGATTACGTGGTGCATGATCGTGGCAAAACAAAACGTTATGCCATTGGTACTGAAAATCATATGGTGGAAAACCTAAAACAATATTGTAAAAATTTAGGTATTGAGGTAGTAAATTTAGCCGAAGTACCCAAAACTAAAGAGGAAAAAGGAATAGGCTGTGGTTGTGCTACTATGTCCCGTAATGATCCTCCTCATTTAGTCGCTTTAGTAGATTTATTACGACAAGGAAAAGCCATGCCTTACAATGAGGTAAAAGCTGGGGATGTAGTTAATGAGTTCACAGGAACTAGAAACAGACTGCCAGTAAATGATCAGCAATGGGTTATCGATAATGCGAAAAAGTCATTACAAATGATGATTGATATTACTGAAGACAAAATTTAAATCAAGTAATAAATCTTGAGTGCCTAGTCAATCCGAATATCAAATAATAACGAGGCACCGGATAATTTTACGAATTATTAGAAACAGCTACAGAAAACTGACATTCTTCGACACCCTGTGTACAAACAAAACCACCTAAGGTATCTATCCAATGATAATCCATACGTGAAGGAATTTTAGTGAGTACGCTCCACCAAATTGTATATATGCCTGCTGAATTTTGATAAGTACAGGTGACCCCCCGCCCATATCCAGCAACTAAAATGTTAGCACGAATAAAACGAGTATTATCATCACCTTGCGGTTGAGAAGAGTAAGGACTCACTATCCATGGTGACGGTACCTCACCCCATTGTAATGAAGTAGTTTGCGCATCAGGACAATGAGTAGCATAACTTACCCCTCCTGCAATTGCGAACATTAATCCCGAAATAAAAATTTGATATGTATTTGTAAAAAGCATTCTTTGGCCCTCTGTTTTTAAAAATTATATAGCAAAATCCATTGTGAGAATCTATTTCTTTGTTATAATGGCCACCTGTGTGCCTGGGTGGCGGAATTGGTAGACGCGCCGGATTCAAAATCCGGTGGTGGTGACACCGTGTGGGTTCGAGTCCCACCCTAGGTACCATTGAGATAGTTTATAAGGGTCTTTCCCAATTACGGGTGCACTCACCATTTAACAACACAGCACCCTAACACAAGTTCTGTAATTTTCAAAATTACGAAAGCCATAAGCTCTTCGTTGTATTCACTTCATTTTTTTTAGAGTTTAAACTGGTAAGAAATAACTCAAGAGGTAATAAGATTGATTTAACCCTAGCGACTATTATTTATTAGTTCGTATCTTTTCGCAATCATTCAAATACGCTTTCACATACATAGTTGGGTAATATCTTAGGTAAATTTCGAGTCCTCATTATTTTAAACCAATAAAATCAAAGCATTGCGTGTGGGTTCGAGTCCCACCCTAGTACCATCGAAGGTATGTTATAACAACTCTTAATGGTTTAAAACACGTAACTTATTGATAAGTTCGATTCACTTTTCTGTTTCGCATCTGAAATTACTTTTGCGACCGCACCTAAAGAAATGCGGTCAATTTTAAAATACGTTCAATAGCCAGTTATAGTAGTATCAAGGCATAAATAATCAAAACTTTCTAGTATTAAGCAAATCTCCAACTAATAGAGCCTTGCAGGCCGTTGTCTTGAACTTTATTACTAAGCTGGCCTAAGTACCCTAAAGTAAAGTGCAAATTATCATTGTAAGTGCCTGCATCAATGGCAGCATCGATAAGAGCAGCATTTCTAGCAATAGGGACGCCAGTGATGAAAAAGGGGCTACTGCCAATGAAAGAGAAAGCGGAAATGGGGTTAATGGCGCGATAAGCATACTGCCAGCCAACTAAAGCACGAGCTTGCCAAGCGACTTGTCTTACATCTCCCAAGTGGGTATTTAGTCTTACCCCCGTAACAGAATATAGAACATCCTCACTAGTTTTAAAACCTGTTAGAGCGCTGATACCGCCGGATTCATTGAAAAACTCATTATTAGCATCGACATAAGCAATTTGCACAAAAGGTTTGAAGTTGTAATTTGAATGGGAAAATAGATCATATCCCACTTCGCCAAAAACTTGCGTGACAGGTGCCTGATAGGTGGAATGGAGTATATCTGCCACGCCGGGAAATACCACGAAGCGCTTGGTATTTAAGTGATGCCAAGCATAGGTAACCCCAAGGTATCCTGTTAGTTTTTCCGCTTGTGTACTGGTATAAAAGCCAATATAAGCATTGTCGCTATTACCATTAGAACTTAAGGCCCGCATACTTAAGTTGGTTTCACCAAAACCGCTAACGATCCCTGCCCGCCATTGTTTTAGTAACAGCGCATCAGTGCCAATAAACAAACCTCGATTGCTTCGATTAAGAGAGGCCGTGTTGCTAGAAGGAGTGCCTATTTCTCCCCATGTACCATAACCTTCCATCCAAAGACCTGAATTGCTCCACCCATGAGTGTTATTATCTGAAAGACTTGAGTCACCCCACCAATGAGTGTTATTACCTGAAAGATCTGAGTCAATCCACCGATGAGTGTTATTACCTGATGATGCAGGTGACTCATTGTCTAAATTATATAAACGATTCAAAACAGCATCGCGAATATAGCGACTTTCCTCCACATAAGCACCGTGAGCAGCAGCATGAATTTGACCTGATAAACTATTGAAAGCAGCTTGTACTTGCTGGGGGCTGGTGAGATTAGCAACAGCACTGTAGAGAGGACTTTGTGGAGCTAAAACAGCTAAACTGTCGATGGCATTGGCCACGGCAATTTGATTTGGAGTAATGACAAAGCTGTTAAAGCTTGTGGAATTACGAAGAACCGAGAGGTAAACATCATTTGGGCCATAAGATAATACTAAATCCAGGAATGGCCGGTTTATTTCTAAGATGGAGGGATTGTATTGACCAGTTACACCCTCTTCTGCGTGTAAAATGGAGACCGTCGTATTAACAGAAAAGGGACCGCTACCGTTAAGCAAACTGATTTGCGCGGAATTATTAAGAGTGGCACTTCCAAGTACGTGAATAAAATTGTATTGGTTAGCGACAACTTCCATTTCATAGACAGAACCTGCTGTTTGTATATAATTGCCATTAAAGGTCAACGTTCCAACAGAAGAATCTCCAGGTTGAATATGACCATTGATGATAGCTGTACTCCCTGGACTCCCTGACGCACCGTTTCCTTGAAGCGTGGTAGAAGCAGCCATATTTAAATTACCACCCAAGGTGTTATTAAGCACTAAGATACCGTTATTGACCTGAGTTGCTCCAGTAAAGGAAGCACTGTCACCTGTGAGAGTTAAAATACCATCGCCGTTTTTGATCAGTCCACCCGTTCCGCTGATAATCCCTGAAAAGGTCGTTGAACTATTATTATTGCCGCTCGTTAAGGTAGCTGAGCCTACTGTGATATTGCCAGCTCCTGCGAACGAAGCGATCGTATTGTTGAAATTGTTGAGATCAAGTGTTGCTCCGCTTGCAATCGTAAATGCGCTGTTAGGTGAAAGGACATTGACAGCATTTGCCTGAAATGTTCCTGCATTGACTGAAGTCGTACCTGAATAATTACTGGTTCCATTAAGTGTGAACGTGCCAGCGCCATTCTTTGCAAAGCCACCACCTCCTGATAGTATTCCGCCCCATGTTGCATTAAGTCCATTAGTATCGATAGTCGAAACGGTACCAGGCATCAATGTGGCATCCACACTACTCGCTAACGATGCTCCAATCACCTGAATAGTGCCACCACCAAGATTGAACTGATAATTTAGGTTACTAATGTTGAAGCCAGCCCGCAGGCTACCACCGCCAATTTCAAGTGTACCGCCATTCAGATTATAGATGCCCATACTACTGCTTTGGCCGGTAAGAAAAAGAAATGAGCTGTTGTCAATGTACAAAGTCCCGCCTGTTTGATTGATTATTCCAAGTGATTGAGGCTCAGTAGCGGAAGCATTGCCAAAACCAATGATGAGATTGGCGCCATTTATCACATCTACTAATCCGCCACTAATGTTTAGTGTACCTGTACTGCCAGGATTAGTGCCTGTACTTCGTCCCAGAGTATTAATGAGGCCAGAGAGAGTAAGTTGACCACCACTGATATTATACACTCCGGTTCCACCTTGGTTGCCAATATTTAAGGACGAGCAGTTAGCGGGGCTTCCACAAGTAGGAATAACCATCACGTTGCCACCCGTTTGGTTGACCACTCCCTGCCCCCTGAAGTTACCAACTTGCAAAGATGTTCCGAACGTTATGGTACCGCCTGAGACATTGAGTGCACCAACAGCACCTGTGCCTTCGCCTACGCCAAGATAATCGACTATGGTCGTCCCACTTGTTTGCGCCATTGCCCCTTCAGCAATGAAGGCTGCGCCCATTGATATAGTTGCATTATCAATAGTCATGGTACCAGTACCTATTTTGGCAAATTCTCCGTGTGGATTATCAAAGGAGGGTGCAGTGAGCGAAATTATTCCAGAAAAGACGGTATCGGTGTTATTCACACCGGCTACAAGCAATTGGGTTCCCGCAAATATAGTACCTTGGCCACTGAGCGATCCAATTATCTGTGTCGTGTTGGCTACTGAAAGACTGGCGCCGGCAGCAACGCTAAGATCTGTATCTATAGCAAAAGTCTGAGCACCTAGTAACTCTAGGTTACCGGCAATAATATTGATAGGATTGGCTTGACTGGCAACCGCCGCATCAAGCTCGGCTTGTGTGCTAACATCAGTGGCTTGTACGTTTGAAGTAGCCGTTAATAATATTCCGACGGGAAGATAGGTTAATGATAAGAGTCGTTTATAGTATTTATTTAATCCTTTACTTTGCATCCTATAAGTCCTTAATTAAAGTTAGCATCATATTTTTTATGAATGGTAATGTTTGATATTTTTTAATTATTCCTTGACATGCAAAACTAGTACCGCTATCTGCTGCTATTTTATAACATAGAAAGTTACTTATTGACAATCGGTATACACATCTGAATAATGCGAACCTATAGACTTCTCCCCTTCTGTAGCTAATAAGTTATCCACTTACAAAGAATTAACGAAAATTGAAGTGTATTTATACTTTTCTTTTTTCTCAAAATGTAATGTCTGGAAACGATACAGATCCATTAACACTGACCGTTACTTATTAGATTATGAATTTAATGGGGTAAAAAAGCCCTCTTTCTTAATTGCGTTTTATCGAGTGATCACCGCAGCAGTCATTCTCGAAACGCAAGTTCGTTTACCCGTTTCATTAAAAATATTAATTTGCCAAACCTGAGTTGTTCGACCTATATGAATTGGTGAGGTTGTTGCGATAACTAAACCTTCTTCAACCGAGCGAATATGGTTAGCATTGATTTCCAAACCAACACAATAAAAATGACTTAAATCAATGACTGCATTTGCCGCGGTACTAGCAACTGTTTCGGCTAATACCATATTAGCACCCCCATGAAGAATACCTATAGGCTGTTTGGTTCTATCATTCACAGGCATGGTTGCAGTTAAAAAATCCTCTCCCACTTTTGTAAATTGAATACCCAGAAATTCAGACAGGGTATTTTTCCCAACTTGATTAAGATCTTCTATAGAAATTTTTTTAAACCAAATAGCCATTTTTTTTCTCCATTGTTCTTAAAAATTTGATAATCTCAAAGAGTTTTTTATAACAACTCCGAAAAATTTTATAACAGAAAGTTATTATAATATTTTCTTAATATAACATTCCTATAGTAGGTAATGCCTAACATTAATTAAAGGTGACAAATGACTCATTCTAAAACCGAAAAATATGATGTAGATATCTATAAATGCCCAACAGCTGAACTAATCAATGCAACTCAGCTTACCCTAGGCGATCTACATGCTAATGCAATGTTTTTGATGCATTTTTTAGTTTCTAGTGGCGTTGTTAAAATTAGTGATGAACAATATAACCAATTAAAGGATATATACCTTAAGGAACAATTAGAAAAATGTGATATTGAAAAATTTAATGGAATTATAGAAGAGTTAGAAATTGATGAAAAACCATTGATTCGACTAATGGGAGACGAAATCTGTGATCGTGGGCAAAATGATTATTTTATATTCAAAATTCTTAATAAACTCAAAAAATCTGAGGTTCAAATTGAAATAATATTGTCAAATCACGGTATTGAGTTCTTAATTCCTTTCGAAAATAAAAGAAAATTACATTCATCCCATTTTGCTAATTATGGAATATCTAAATCCATGGATAATATGCAAACCCTTATTGAACAAGGTGTAATCACCAAAGAAGAAGTAGACACTTTAGTTAACGAATGTTATTTACCGAATTTAAAATTAATTTCTTATTCGTTACATAACACTAGTATTACACTTTACAGTCACGCAGGCATTGGATTAGAAACAATTCAAGCATTGGCACAAAAATTTAAAAGAGAGGGGGTCGTTTATAAAGACGATACAGCAGAAGAATTAGCCCAACTTATTGAAGCCATTAATTCGGTTTTTGTTAACCATGTAAAAGCAAAAACAGTTCATACTTTACCAGTGAATCATGCAAATCCTCGGAGCTATAAAAATGATCCAGTAACCTTTTTAATATGGAATCGTCGTTACGATATCTTAAAAAGAGATGAAAAACACAAGGGATATTCACTCTATTTTGTTCATGGGCATGATCCACATGAATTTTCAACAAAGAATATCTTTAATATGGATAATATTTATTTCAAAGGAGTTACTTCTCACATGGGAACTTATGTAGTACTAGGAAGTCAAATTAACTCTATACCTAAACTTAACGTAACTGGGGGTGAAGACATTGATGTTACGCTGTTTAGTTCGGAAACTGTTAATTCCCCAGCTAAAAAGTATCAAATAGATATAAAATCCAGAGCTTCAAGAAAAAGTGTCGATTTAGTAAGTTCATTTTATAATGAATTGGATAAACTCGAGTTTAAGGCTCAACAATTGCAAAAAGATGGTCATACCAATGCTTATATTAGTGCCATGGCTATTCATTCAACTTTAGTTAATGCTTTTAAAATCTTGCAAAAAGATGAAGATGATCAGAAATTTAACATGACGTGTACTGATGTAATTGCAGAAGAACGCTCTGAATTAGATAAACATAGAGACTGGCGTGAGATCTTGATTGATTTAACTATTGAAATACAAATTGCCAATATTGAAGTGATAGCTAAGGGATTCTTTAATTTGGATAAATCATCCTTTTTTAGAGATAAGAAAGAACACGCAAAAATTGCTGAAAATGAGATGTTAGAAAAACCAAATCAAATACTAACAATTTAAAATTAATTTATTCATATGGGACATTTGATCCATGCGAATAGACGATGATTTTTTTACTGATTGCCCACTACCTGAAAGATTGCTGCATGTGGATAAAGTTAAAATAGGATGGAGTGTTTTTCTTTATGGGCGTGATTGGCAAGGAAAACCCATTATTGCTGCTGTAGGAAATTCTAGTATAAATCATCATGAAAGACTACTTCCTAAAAATCTACAGTCTGTAAATGGAATTAAAAAAAGCGCTTTTTATGCAGTCTTATATGGCCGCAATCAGCAAGGACAACCCATTATTGCTGCTACGGGAAATAATTGGTACGGTCAACTGGGTACCGGTGATTATAATATTAAAAATTGCTTTGTTCTCTGTCCGCTTCCTACAAATCTGCAGTCAATAGAGGGTGTTAAAATAAGTGGTGAAAATACTTTTTTTTATGGTCGTGACTTGTAAGGAAAGCTCATTATTGCTGCTACAGGAACTAATCTTGATGGTCAACTTGCTACCGGCGATAATGAGCATAAAAATTGTTTTACACTTTGCCTACCCCCTCTTCCTCTAGAGGATTCAGTATTAAATAATACTTCTTCGGTCTCTTTATTTACCCCCAATTTCTGGGGGTAAATAAAGAGACCAAAAATAAGAGAAACTTACTCTCACTCTACGTGGTAAGCGCTTTGGAGTAATTAAGCAAGTTTTACTTGATTAGAGTTTTTCTCTTGAAGAGCCTGCACAAAGCCACTCACAGTAGTCACGTCTTTTCCAACCAGAGCTTTACCCCGTCCCGATTTAATGAATACTCGAAGTTCTTTTCCCAAATTACCGTTTCTTAAGGTTGATAAATGTTCACTTAAATCAACCTTCTCTCCATTTAACGCGGATTTTAAAGCATTAACCGCGTCTTTTTTTTGTGTAAAACTTTTTTGAAAGATAGATAAGAAGCTTCCATAAAAATATTCTTTTGTTTTCCCAGAGGAATCAAACACAGCTTTTCTTTTTTCTAGGTAACTCTCCAGTAGGTAATTAATATCAAATTTTTTTTTCGAAGTTCTTCATTGTTATCATGGGTACCGAATAGAAAACTAATATTTGGATCAGTTTTTAGGTCTCTTGGAGTATTTATATTAAAAAACTCCCAGAAGTAGTTGCTGTTTTAGGACTAGACGAAACCACAGGAGATAATGAGGTCACATCATCATTGGGTCTTGATGCATTTTTTGAAACCTGAAGAGCCTGAGAGGCTTGTGGAACCTGAGGTTTGATAGTTTGCCAAATACATTCAAATAATCGGTCAATTATTTCCTCAGATAGAT
>NZ_JBAQZB010000152.1:0-8289 GCF_049790535.1 Legionella sp. | reverse complement strand
GCTATTATTTTATTCAATAATTCGTAATTATGTCTGCGCGCAGACACAATTATATAGTAATTAAGAATAATGTCTGCATGCAGACAAAATTGTCGTAGTGGTAAGAAAGGTAACAAAACCCCCGTTTTATTAACTGTTTCAAATATCTCTTTTGAAATAATACTTAATTTGTCTTCTGCTTTCTCTAAAATCTCTGGTAATTCATTAAGATGAGATAAGCCCTTTCCTACAACAATGCCATATTCTGCTAAGAGACCTCGTATCTGATTGCCATGTGCTGTTCGTTGTTTCATTGCGTTTTTTTAGGAACAAATCGCATGTTGGGCCTTGTTACTGCCTCAGCAATTGCTTCTGCATCTCGAGCATCATTTTTATTCGATTTTACATAGGGTTTTACATTGGTTAAAACAAAAAGTGTATGGCTGCAAATCGTTTATAACAATAGAAGAACTTGGCACTTTCATGAGGGCAGGACTGTTTCAAAGATCAATTTTAATTATGATGCTTATGATGATTCGTTATAGATATTTAATGAACTCTGCTTACCGAAAAAAATTTTAATTGAGTATGCCCTCAAATATGGCATTTTCATGAGAATAGGTCATCTTTTTATAAATTTTCTACACCAGTTGTCGACAGCAGGTTTGAAGAGATGAATAGAAATTATTTTATTAGGTAAAAATGGAGATAAAATAAATGTAATTTTACAGACTGTGCATTTAATCGCAGAAAAATCTCGTGTATTCTAAAATAACGATGAATTTTCATGAGGTTAAGATAATGAGTGAACACATCTTAAAAGTGGGATTAGTGCAAGAGCGATGGTATGAAAACCAATCTGAACATCAAAAAAAGTTAGCTGCAGGCATTTTTAGCGCTGCAAATCAAGGTGCAAGATTAGTATGCTTACAAGAACTTACACTGTCTCCATATTTCTGTACACGTGCTGATGTGGATGTAAAATTATTTATGGAAGATATCCATTATGGGCCAACTGCACAATTTGTTAGTCAATGTGCTAAAGATTATAACGTTTGTATCACCGCATCCTTGTTTGAAAAAGCAGGTTACAACACTGCTGTCGCTTATGATAATACCGGAAAATTAATCGCAACCACCCGGAAGCAACATATTCCCAGCGGTGAGAAATACCGTGAAGATCATTATTTCACACCTGGCGATTCTAATTATCCCGTACACACCATTGTTGGCCATTCATTTGGCTTACCGACCTGTTATGACCAATGGTTTCCGGAACTATCACGTATCTATAGCTTAAAAGGGACGGAAGTGCTGATCTATCCCACAGCTATTGGTAGCGAACCAACAGCACCTGGCTTTGACAGTCAACCCATGTGGCAAAAAGTCATGCTTGCTCAGGGAATCATGTCCAACAATTTTATTATCGCTGTGAACCGTATTGGAAATGAAGATGGGCTGGAATTCTATGGAAGTAGCTTTATTAGCAACCCCTTAGGTGAAATATTAGTACAAGCTTCACGCACTGAATCTGCAGTATTAGTGGCTGAATTAGATTTTAACCAACGCGCCTTATGGGGACGATTATTTCCTTTCGCTAAACAGCGGCAACCTGGAACCTATTTGGCCTTAAGTCGTGAAGACAAATTTACCATGGAAAAACCTAATGAATAATACAACAATAAACGAGAACTTATATAACATTGACTATTGGGGTGAAGAATATTTTCACATTAACTCTCAAGGCAATATCGAAATTAGAAAAAATAACACTGAAATTGGCGTCGAATTACAAGTTATTGTTCATGTAGCAAGACAAGCTGGATTGCATCTCCCTTTGCTCGTTAGATTCAGCGATATTCTACACGATCGTGTACTTAAGCTGTATGAAGCATTTGCACAGGCCATTATTGATACCAATTATAGTGGCAGTTACCAACTAGTTTACCCCATTAAAGTCAATCAAGAATATTGTGTAGTAAAAGAGCTGCTAAAAGCTCCAAAACACAAAATAGGTTTAGAAGGAGGAAGTAAGCCTGAATTAATGGCAGTTATTGGCTTGCTCGAAAACACTCCTTCTACCATCATATGCAACGGATATAAAGACAGTTGTTACATCCGGGCTGCGCCGATTGCGCAACAAATGGGCCATACTGTTTTTATTATTATTGAAAAACGTTCAGAGCTAGACATTATCCTACGTGAAGCAACATGTTTAAATATTAAACCTCGACTGGGTGTACGCATTCGTCTGGTCACAAAATGTGCTGGAAAGTGGGAGAATACTGGTGGCTCTAAGTCAAAATTTGGTCTAAACGCCGAACAAGTGCTTGATCTGGTTTATCAATTACAAGCAAATCATTTACTTGATTGCCTACAATTAATGCACTGTCATCTGGGCTCACAAATTGCCAATATTCATGATATTCGCAACTGCATGAACGAAGTAACACGCTATTATATTGAACTTCGCAACTTAAATGTCCCTATCAATACCATTGATGTTGGTGGGGGACTTGGAGTTGATTATGCTGGCACTCGCTCAAATACTGATTGCTCAATGAACTATACTCTAAAAGAATATGCAAGTCATATTCTCCTAGCCGTGCGAGACTTATGTCAAGAAACAAACATGCCTGAACCCAATATAATTTCAGAATCAGGGCGCGCTTTGACAGCTCATCACGCAGTATTAATTACCAACATTACTGACGTAGAAATGGTGAAAAAGACAACCTTACCTACCATTGGGTTGGATGAGTCACATATTATTCATGATATTTTAGATACCTATCAAGTCATTTCGGCTAATTCATCCACTGAAATTTATCATTATGCTGAAAACAAGTTGCACGAAGCCAACTCTATGTTTAAACATGGTGTGTTAAGCCTAACCGAAAAAGCAAAGGTTGAGCAACTGCATACCAATATATGTCTTGAAATTCAAGAGCGTTTGGATGAAACCAATCCATGTGATCGCGAACTTATTGAAACGATTAATGAACGCTTAGCAGCTAAAATATTTTGCAATCTTTCTTTTTTCCAGTCGATTCCTGATGCCTGGGCTATAGGACAGCTTTTCCCTATTGTACCGATTTCGCAGTTAAATGAAAAACCTAGCATGTACAGTATCTTACAAGATTTAACTTGCGATTCCGATGGTACTTTAAAACAGTACCCTGGAAGAGCACAGATTAACTCGACATTGCTACTTCCTCCATATGATGCTAGCAAGCCCTATGCTCTTGCTTTCTTTTTAGTTGGTTCCTATCAAGAAATCCTTGGAAACTTACACAACCTTTTCGGCGACACGAACTCTCTAGATGTAAAATTAACAGGGAATGGTGAGTTTGAAATTAATGACATGGTTAGCGGGGACACTATAACAAATGTATTGAATCTAGCCCACTTTGATACTAAAAAGCTATTGCAATCCTACGAAAAACAATTAATTAAGACAAAATTACCACATGAAATCATACGCTCCTATCTAAATGAGTTACGTAGTATATTTACACAACTCACATATCTAGATGGATCTCAATAAGGTGAAAATATAATGACTCCAAAAGAAGCTGGTTTTTACATGCCTGCAGAATGGCACCCGCATACTAGGTGCTGGATGGCATGGCCCTGCCATAAAGAAACATGGACAAGTATTGGTTTACAAAAAGCCCGCATAGCCTACGCACAAATTGCACAAGCAATTGTACAATACGAGCCCGTAACCATGTTGGTTAATCCTGATGAATATGATGAAGCATCCCGTTTATGTGGGAAATCAATACAAATGGTGCGCCTAGCAATCAATGACTCATGGACACGCGATACAGGACCTACTTTTTTAATCAATGCACAAGGCGTACTTGCCGGTGTGGATTGGATACATAATGCTTGGGGCAGTAACTATGAAGATTGTTATCTTGATAATCAAATTGCATCAAAAATAATCAATATAACCAAGTCAAGACACTTTCATGCACCATTGATCATGGAGGGCGGCTCTTTTCATGTGGATGGAGAAGGCACCATATTGACCAGCCGTGAATGCCTACTAAATCCCAACCGTAACCCTAATTTAACTCAAGAAGATATCGAAAATTACCTCTACAATTATTTAAATTATGAAAAAATAATCTGGTTAAATAAAGGATTAAGGGGAGATGAAACAAATGGTCATATTGATGAAATTGCCTGTTTTATAGCACCCGGTAAAGTCCTAACGTTAATCACGCATGACAAAGCAGACGCAAATTACCATACTTTGCAAGAAAATCTTGAAATTTTAACAGCAGCAACAGATGCAAGAGGGCGATCCCTAGAGATCCACACCATTGAACAACCTCCAGCGACTTACCTTGATGGTAAACGCTTAACCCTCTCTTATATTAATTTTTACTTGGCCAATATGGGTGTTGTGATTCCTGCTTTCGGACATGCTGATTATGATAAACTTGCTTATTCACTATTTGTTAAATTATTTCCAAAGCATAAAATAACTCAAATTGAAGCACTAGATATTTTTGCTGGTGGTGGGGGGATCCATTGCATTACCCAACAACAACCGTTAGTAAAATGAGAAGCATATTCAGGTATTGATGGGTTGAATTACAGATCTGAGGGTATGCCGTAGCAAGATATGGCATACCCCTTAGTTAAGATAAAATATATTGTACTCCATGATCATTGTTTATCATCACGAAATACTCTACCTTCTTCTTTCTTTTTTAAGGATATTATCGCACTGTTGCAATCCTTTACTCTTGATGAAATTAATATTTTATTATTGTATTAAGCACTTCTTCTTTATTCAAGAAAAAAATTATTCCGCCAAAGAAATTGAAAATTTACTTTATAAAGAATCCGGTTTACTAGGAGTCTCCGGCATCAGTAATGATGTACGTGAGCTATTAGCAAACTCTGATGTCAATGCACAAGAAGCTATTGATTTATTTTGTTATCGAGCTGCACTTGAAGTGGGCTCTTTGGTATTTACCGCAGGAATTGGTGAAAATGCCGGCGTTATCCGTAAAAAAATCTGCGAACAACTCAGTTGGTTGGGGATTAAAATAAATGATAAAGCTAATGAAACGAATTCGGTTATTATTAGTGATAATGAAAGTAAAATTAGGGTCAGCGTCATACCAACAAATGAAGAATATATGATTGCGCAACATACCTGGAACATAGTTGAAACCAATTAAATCAGAAATACAAAAATACAGTCAACAAGAATCCTTACATCCTATTAAAATGGTCGTGTTTGCAATCATTTTGGGTATTTTAGGTGGATTAGGAACTATATTATTTCGTAATTTAGTTGCCCTTATCCATAATGTCGCTTTTTTAGGTCATTTCAGTTTTATTTATAATGAAAATCTTCATACATCGTCCAGCATTTGGGGGATAGGTGTAATTTTTGTACCTATAATTGGCAGCATCAAAAATTTGCTCCTGGACAGAGTGGGCTTGGAGTTCCAGAAATTTTAAACGCTATATTTTGCCAAGACGGAAGAATTCAACCTTCAGTCTCTTTGGCTAAAATAATAGCATCTGCTATGACCATAGGCACTGGTGGTTCAGTAGGACGTGAAAGTCCTGTTTTTCAAATTGGGGCTTTATTAAGTTCTATCATCAGTAATTTGCTGCATTTATCCACACAACAAAGAAAAATGCTTGTGGCGGCGGGCGTAGCCGCTCGTACCGCGGTAATATTTGATGCTCCCTTCGCTGGAATTGTATTTACCAGTGAATTTATGCTAGAGACCATTTCTGTTTTTGGCGTAGCACTCATTATTATTGCTACATTTTTTGCTCTCAGCATCGAATATGTTTTGATTAATGAAAAGCCGATTTTTGCTATTCAATTAGTAAATCAAATAAATAGTAACCTGACCTTACCTAACCTATTTTTATTTGTTTCATTTAGAATGGCTGTAGGAATCATTTCAATTTTGCTAATTCGTAGTGTTTATTACTTTGAAGATTTTTTTAATAACCACTTTAAAAATGTGTATCTACGTCATATGACCGGAATGTTAATTGTCGGCTGTTTCATGTATTTATCAATGAATTTATTCGGTCATTACTATATTGAAGGAATAGGATTTGCAACAATTCAAGACTGCCTTAATAATCAGATCCTCAATCTATGGCTGTTACTATTTTTGGTTTTAACTAAATTATTGGCAACCTGTTTGACTCTGGGCTCAGGTGCATCTGGAGGAATATTTTCACCTTCCTTATTTATAGGAGCAACTTTAGGAAGCGCTTTCGCTCTTATGATTAATTACTTGGTTCCAACATTTGTTGTAGACCCAGTCTTGTTTACCTTAATCAGTATGGCAGCAATGTTAGGGAGTACTACGGGTGCATTAATTACATCCGTGATATTAACTTGTGAAATGATGAGAAATTATCATTTTATTTTACTAACACTCACTATATTAATCGCTTATCTTGTTCGTTATTCTTTTTGCCGTGAAAATATATACACTTTAAAATTGCATCGACGAGGTATTGATTTACCGCGAAGATATTTTAAAGCTCTTCTTAACGGTTCTCTCGACTTATTTTTTCTCTCGCTTTTTTTACATTACTTGGTTTGTTTTTTTCCAAATCCATTGTCAATGCCGTTATACCTGCAAGGCTACCCAGTTGCATTGTATCAATAGCTGAACTAGGGACCATAACAATGGTCGAATTTTCTTTTAGTCCCTCATAAAGCATATTCATCGCCCTTAAATGTAATGCAACAGGATTGTTGGTATAGGTCTTAGCTGCTTTGGCAAATTTTTCTGCCACTTGTCGCTCTGAATCCCCAAGAATGACCCGAGCCTGACGCTCTCTTTCGGCCTGTGCTTGCATTGACATGGTATCTTCCAATGCAGGTGGAATTAGAACATCTTTCACTTCAACGGAAATCACCTTAATTCCCCATGGCTCAGTCCGCTCATCGATAATGATTTGCAATTCATTGCTAATTTTACCTCGTCCTTCAAGCATGTCCGAAAGCATTGTTTTGCCAATCACATCGCGCAAAGCAGTTTGGCATGCCCAGCCAATGGCGCTTTCGAAATCGGCTACTTCGAGGGCTGCCTTTTTCGGATCAATTACTTTCCAAAAGAGGACTGCATCAACATCGACAGGTACTGTATCTTTGGTAAGTGTCTTTTCTGCTTTGAATGCTGTCGTGATAACCCGGGTATCGATCCAGTAAGCAACTACATCAATAATGGGTATAATAAAAAATAATCCAGGCCCTCTTAAGGCCTGAAAATGGCCCAACCGCAATACAATGGCTCTATTCCACTGATTTGCAACCTTAATTGAGGCAGAAACAATTACAGCGATAATAACCGCGATGCCAAAAACAAAATAACTTATGTTTCCAACAGAACCTGGGTGCAATGCATATGCTAATGCTGCGCCGATCAATAGAATTATGAAAAATATTAATCCAGAAAATAAGCTTTGATTTTGCATTTTAGCTCCCTCTTCTTAATCATCCAACATCAATACATTGCATTGCACAAAATTAGAATTAATAATGTCAAGTATAATACAAATCCCTAATTATATATGAAACATTCATTAAATAGAGAAGATGCAAATACTTTTCGATTTGGCCTAGTTCTTAATGGGATCTCCAATCATTTCCCCATTCAAATCACAGCAAAATGTTCAAACAATCAGAGTTATTCCGTATTCAGTTGGAACTTACTTGCCGATGTTCATTTATACAATGATTTTAAAGATATTAGCGAAAGTCATTTTTTTGAAGAAACGATATTAAAATTATCCACAGATAATATTTATTTCAATGAACGAGCCAATGATCTATTTTATTTCTTTTCTGAACACCAAACGGGAGCATGACCTATGGATTGCCCCTGCCTTTGCATACTTTAAAAAAAAGGGACAACCATGTCAGAAAGAATACAAACAGAGTTTTATCAACTCAAAGAACAATCCTTCTTTGAGAATTTTGCAGGGCGCTATTTAGCCTATCTTGGCAACATGAGGCCTAATAAAACACAACTTACTGAAATGATGGATTTGCTGTCGCATGTGTGGCTCAGGCATTTAGTCACGCTAGATGCCCGACTCACCGATATAGAAAACCAATGTCTTTATCTGTTTTCACAGGATAAATGGTAGCAAGATCAAAAACTGCCCCCCAGATTGCTCGGTTTCTCTCGTTATCTGACCGACAAATTCGACGATACAAAGAAAATATTTTGCGAGAGCTGGGCTGCAACAATATAACTCAAGCCGTGGTTATGGGGATTCGTTATGGGAAAATCCCCC
>NZ_JBAQZB010000151.1:0-4859 GCF_049790535.1 Legionella sp. | reverse complement strand
TTGCTATACCTGATCCATTGTTATTTGTGAAACAAGTAATTAAAAGTGCGCTCGCTCAGAATGAAATCTCATTAAATGGAACAATTGTTAGTGGAGTGGCTCCTGCTGATATTCATTTTATTGCCGATTATCAGTCAGGCAATTTATTTACGTTGGTAAAACACATGCTGCAAAAATCTGATAATCTTTATGCGAATAACATTACCAGAAAATTGGGTTATATTATTACTGGTAATGGGGGTCACAAAGAGGGTATATCTGCCATAAAAAAAATAATAGCAGAGCATACTCTTATCGATATGAAGCAAATGGAGTTAATTGATGGTGAAGGTACACGCTATAATTTAATTGCTCCAGAACATTTCGTTGCTTTATTGACTGAACTTTATCACGATAAGAAAATGCAACCGGTACTTTTAAACTCTTTACCCCAAGCCGGTGTATCGGGAACTTTGCAGGACAGAATGAAAGATACCATTCTAAATAAAAAAGTTTTCGCTAAGACAGGCTCGATGCATGATGTGTCTTCTCTATCTGGTTTTATTATAAATCCTAATGCCAAGTCATTTGTTTTTTCTATTATTACTAATGGGGTGGTTAAAGCCGAAAAAGCAAAAGCTCTTGAAGAAGAAATACTTTTAGCAGTGCAGCAATACTACTTAGAACAGAATAATGCTTCTTTTTAAGCACCATTACATAAATAAGGATACTTCACTTTCATGTTCTTTATATACCTTACTTTTTATTATAACGTTCTTGATAGCGTTGATAAGCAAATTTAGCCTGTTCTGCTGTTACTAAATCTACTTCATTCCCATAAATATCTATCCGAGGAGAGTTCTCTTTCTGACAGCTTAAATAGGCTGGAGAACCGCTATAGTAACTTAATGCTTCTCTAAGGGCTTTTCTACTGAAAGGAGGTGAATCTAACCGTTCGTAAAAATCAATGATATCATCAAATATGCCAATTTTGAGTGGTTTAAGCTGATTTCCTTTTTTAAAAAAAGCACTTGGAAAATGTTCAATAAGCCAATCTATAATTTCTAGTTTATCTTTTTTTATTTCATTTAATTGTTGTTTGTCCATCATATTGCTCTAAAGCGTAATCATTCGCTGAATAAGCTATCATATTCTATAAGTTAATCAAGCACTTGGATAAAACGTAAGTGACAATATGTGTTAAAATAAAGATCAAAACAGACTTTTTTTCCTAAGATCACGTAAGAGATATCTTAATTTTTTGCTGAAAATATCTTTTTCTCTAGACCAATAGGTTATTTTTAAATATAACTTATTGTTTTATATAGTTTTTATTAAAATTTTATTTATCATTAAAAATAATATAAATGTTTTTTGTTGAAGTCCTGCCTTGAAATTTTTTTATCCTATTGCTAGATTATTAAATATAACTTGTAAGGATATAAGTTATAAAAGGACTTATAGTCAAATGGATTTGGTTCTGTCAGGGATGACTTATAAGAACAGGATGTTCTTATAATGGATGACTGTGAGAAGCCAGGTGAGACCTGGCTTTATTGTTTATTATGCCACCAAGAAACCTGAATGTGACAAGAATTTTCTATCAGGAAAGTAAGCAAAAACTACAGAACCATTTTTAATCGTATTGATTACAGGCTTCGCCAAGGTCTGAGCAATTGCGGGACAGCCCCACGACAACCCTGCACGACCAGCTTTTTTAATGAAATCAGTTTCAACATACCATGCACCATGAATTACTACACGCCTATTGTAGGCATTATCATTAAATCCTTTATCTAAACCCTGAAGATTTAATGAGTATCCTTTATGTCCCATATAGGTTCCTTTAGTAATGTAGGTGCCGAGACTGGATTGTTTACTGGAGTTCGTATTTGAAAAATGAACTGCTTTATTTACTCCAGAGTTTTTACCGTGAGCAACATAAGTATTATATAAAAGTCGCTCTCTATTAACGTCAAATATCCACATACGTTGTTTGTTTGAAGGTAATGAATAATCAATTACGGTGAGCACTGCTTTTTTAACTGCGCCTTTTCTTCTGGCATTCTTATATGCAGTTAAAGCAAGCTTCAATACATTTCTATTGAGCTGAGGTGCTTTACTGCCAAGATGTTGAACCTTGGTTATTATATCAGATTCAGTTGCAAATGAAGGGGTACTGGTAGTGAGATTGCTGGTTAGCAGGACGGTTGAGATTAGCGTTAATAGGGTATTCATATAGCTCCTTTCGTCTTGTAAAATCACCGTTAGTGGTTATGTAAAAAAAAAGGGTATTATATTAACAATTAAGACAATTGTAAAATCATAAGTCTTTTACTTGTCCATAAGGATAAATTATTATTCAATTCAGAAGCTTAGCAATAGTCTAAAAATAATATTGATTAAAAAATAATCAATTTGCCTATGTATGAGTCTATTTTTGGTGCAATTTATACGTCATTTAATACAAAATATTATCTATTTGTATATTACTTATTCTAATATTGCTTTGAATAAAGCTTTATTTACGGCTATTTTTAGTCACATGATACGGTAAAACTGAGATTAAATATCCTATTTTGCATAGGGCTGCACTATGATGATATCCTGTTGTTATTTTTTGGTGGAGAGCACTATGTTTGAAAAACAAGCGATGCAATTACCCGAAGGGTTAAGGGCTGGTATTAATCATGCTTATCGGGTTGATGAATTATCACTTATAACAGAACTTTGTGATAAAGCCGACTTAGATCAAAATCAATTGACTGCTATTAATGTCAGTGCAACAAAGTTGGTTGAATTGGTGCGTTCCGAGCGAAAAAAAAGTACTGGTATTGATTCATTTTTAACAGAATATGCTTTATCAAGTGAAGAAGGTATCGCCTTAATGTGTTTGGCTGAAGCTTTATTGCGTGTTCCAGATAGTGCCACTATAGATAATTTAATTAGAGATAAATTGGCTAGTGGTAATTGGAAATCTCATCTTGGACAGAGCGATTCTTTTTTTGTCAATGCGACAACTTGGGCTTTAATGCTAACAGGTAAAGTCTTAACTTCAGAGAGGGCTGAAACTACCTTAGCGAAATCATTAATGAAAGTAGTTAATCGTAGTAGTGAAATGGTTGTTAGGACTGCTGTTGATAAAGCCATGCGTATTATGAGTAAGCAATTTGTCATGGGACGCACCATTACAGAGGCGCTAACTCGAGCAAAAAAGAAAGAAGCTCAAGGATACCGTTATTCTTATGACATGTTAGGAGAGGCTGCATTAACTTCTGTAGATGCTGCACGCTATTTTAATGCATATAAAGTAGCAATTGAAACTATAGGAAAAGCAGTTAATAAAAATTCAGATGTTTATAAACGTGCTGGAATCTCCATAAAACTTTCGGCCTTACATCCACGCTATAATGAAAGCCAATATAGGCGTGTAATGGATGAGTTACCACCTAAACTTTTAGCTCTTGCATGTTTGGCAAAAGATTATGATATTGGTTTGACTATTGATGCTGAAGAATCAGAGCGCCTGGATTTATCTCTTGATGTAATGGAGCGTGTTTTTGTTGATAATCGTCTTGATGGTTGGAATGGTTTTGGTCTAGCTGTACAGTCTTATCAAAAACGAGCCTTTTATGTATTAGATTGGGTAGCTGCTTTGGCGCGTAGCAAGAAGCGTCGAGTAATGGTGCGTTTAATTAAAGGTGCATACTGGGATAGTGAAATTAAGAAAACACAGATGCAAGGATTAGCTGAATATCCTGTATTTACTCGCAAGGTCTTTACCGATGTATCGTTCCAAGCTTGTGCGAAGAAAATCTTAACAATGACTGATGCCATATATCCTCAATTTGCAACACACAATGCGTATTCAGTAGCGATGATTCTTAATATTACTGGTGATTACCGAGATTTCGAATTCCAATGCTTACATGGTATGGGCAATGAGCTGTACCAGCAAATTGTTCCAGCAGAGCGTCATGGAATTCCTTGTCGTATCTATGCACCTGTGGGAAGTCATGAAGATTTACTCCCTTACTTAGTGCGCCGTTTATTAGAAAATGGAGCAAACTCTTCATTTGTAAATCGAATTGTTGATAATAAAGCGCCAATTAGCACTCTGGTAGAGGATCCAGTAAAGAAAGCCAGATCTTTATTCGCTAAGATGAATAAGAATATTCCCTTGCCAAAAGATCTATTTGTGCCACGAAGAAATTCCCAAGGTTTTGATTTTAGTGATCGTCAAGAACGTATTTTGTTGCAACAAAATTTGAGTAAAATAAATTTAGGACAATGGGCTGCTGGTCCTATAATTGCAGGAAGTAGTTCATGCAAACCTGAACTGCAAAACATTTACTCTCCCCAGGACACTGAGCAGGTTATAGGTAGTGTACAAAATGCTTCATTAAATGATGTAGAAGAAGCATTAGCAGCTGCGGTGCAGACTTTTTCACTTTGGTCTGCCAAACCTGTTAAAGAGCGTGCTGCGTGTTTAAATCGTTTTTCTGATTTATTACAAGAAAACAGTTCTGAACTTTTAGCATTAGCCTGTTTTGAGGCTGGAAAAACATTAAACGATGGGATTGCTGAAGTACGTGAAGCTATTGATTTTTGCCGTTATTATGCTTTGTTAGCTCAACAAATCATGGAAAATCCCATACATTTAAGAGGTTATACAGGTGAATTAAATGAGTTAAGTTTACATCCACGGGGTACAGTGCTGTGTATTAGTCCGTGGAATTTTCCATTAGCAATTTTTACCGGACAGGTGGTGGCTGCTTTGGTCACCGGAAACTGTGTTATAGCTAAGCCTGCGGAGCAAACGCCTTTAATTGCTGCATTCGCTGTAAAACTTATGCATCAAGCAGGTATTCCTCTTGGTG
>NZ_JBAQZB010000150.1:0-15334 GCF_049790535.1 Legionella sp. | reverse complement strand
GAACTTTCTTGTTCGTTATCATGTGGTAACTCTTCTGAAACTACTTTTCTCTCAGAATGCAGAGGCGATTTCCCTTGGTAAGGGGCTGCGCCAGTGGTAGGCGAATTAGTTGATGAACGATTAACATCCAAGGCGTCCATTAATCCTCTTGTAAAGTCTGGGGTAGCTATCTTACGCATTGTATAGTGAGGATAAAAGAAATTACTGGCGCACGATGATAAAATAGGCGTTGCAACACCATACCATAATGCAGCCAAAGTACCACCAACTACAAGGGAAAATGCTAAGAGACTTAATGCTCCAAGTTTGGCCATAATCGGTGCTAATAATGGAATTGCTGCTAAACCACCCGTAAAATATAATAAGCTGGCTACTGACAAAGCAATCAACGTCCATTTAAGTGCTTGACCTACTAAAGGATAATTAGTAAAAAATCTTTTGAGCCCAGAAAAAAGTCCCTGCTCAGGCTGTATGCTTAGGGAAACAGGTTCTTGTGAATTATCCTCTTCTAGTGCTTTATGGTGATTATTGAAATATTTTGCTCCAGGTTTTGCGGTAATCATCATTCCTCGAGCTGAATGAGCTTTTCTTGAAAAAGCTTGATTGACATTAGCCAACCCACCTTTATAATGATTAAGATAGGTCTGTTTCATTTCTTCAGCGTCATTATAATCTCTATCTGTTTGGAGTTGGGTACCATTTTTTACCAGAAACTCTTCTACGCGAAGTTTTACCAAATTAGCAGAAAAATGAGAAATTTGCTCTGCCTCCGAATGACAACCGTTAACAACTTCTTCCTCAACTTCCGTCTCTTGAGGATAGGAAACTAATAAAGGAGCGTGACATGCAATAGCAGGAAGAGGTATGTATGGATATAAGGCCAAAACTTTTCTTAATGGCTTACAGTCGCTTAAATCCATGGTTTTATTAGCCAAACTTATCTTAAACGGATCAATGTTTGAAGTAATAATATAGTTACCAGGTACCGGATCGAGTAAAGCTAAGTTAATATCAAGCTTTTCTTTATCAATGTTACCCAGTTGTTTGGCAAGCAATAGCGCAGCTATGCCTCCACGGCTATGGCCGTAAACATTTAGGGTTATCTGGTGACCAGCATTTATTTCTTGTACAACGCAATCAATAACCTTCTCGCATTGCTCATCAAGGCCGGAGCCAAAAATGCCTCCATTAAAACCATAATCGACACCACAACCATTAAATCCCATCTTAATTTGAGCGTCACTTTCCTCTGTTCGTCGGAATAGAAAAGTAGCCAAAAAGCGCCCATTATTGATTGAAAAATCCGTCCCACTAAAATACACAGAAATTGTTTTATTCATTAGACAACCTCTTGCTTAAAAAATAATCAAATTATAAATACTTGTGGCCTAAAAGTAAAACAATTATCTGGCCCCTTATATTTGGTACAAAGCCAAATTATCATTATCTAATACGCAGAAATTCTATGCAATATGTATCGCCTCATGGGCAAGTTCTGAGCCTTATAAGCACGATGAATATTACCATCTTGTATCAACGCGCTATCACTATTTTCTGGTGATAATGATCATAATGTTCTTAATTTCTTTGCCTCAACAAACAATTGATTACATTTATCCTCCATTACGCCTCCAATTAGATCACAACTATAAAAATCAGGTGTTTTTGATAAAATTTCTTCCGCACCAACTTGTATTTGTCGCCCAAACAATTCATGCAAAAATGCAATAGATGTCCCATAAATTACTTTAGGAATCATCGCCCAATAAATTGCAGCAGCGCACATAGGACATGGTTCAGCTGTTGTGTAAAGACTTAATTTACTCACATCGCTCTTAAAACCATTATTAAACAATGTATGGATAACTGATAATTCACCGTGCATTAGAGGATGATGGTGCGCACTATTTACGGATTTCAAAAGAATGTCTTTATTATCATAAACAATGATTGCGCCAAAGGGAGCAATGGGATTGGATGCGGCTATTTCAATTGTTGCTGCCATAAAATCAAAAATGTATTTATCCATTATCACCCCCCTTGGGTTTTATATAATTTTCATCAAATTTATTTGCATTGAACTTGTAATTGGTTTTGATTCTAAATGGATTTAAGTTCGATAACTCATCATAGATATCCACTTTTTCTTTTACTTTAAGGAAGTAAATGAGCAAAATTGAAACAGGTGTTAATAACACCTCATAGGATATTTTATAAGCATCTTCAAATAAAATTACACTTCCAAGTTTTTCAGTTGGTACAATGCCATAGAACGCCACTAACGAAAAAAGACTAACATCAATCATAATCCCAAAGGCAGATGATGTAGCAATTCGTGTCCAAACTGTGGTAATAAATTCTTTCTTTAAGGAAATACCACGTTTTCGCTGCCTTGTATTAATGATTGAAATAGCGGTTGAATTATAATAGTCATACCAAGAAAAAAGGCAGCTGCAGAAGCAATGAGCATACGCAACCGATTATGCAGAATTGAAGATCTCATTGCTTTTTTTGCCTCAGAACTAGGCGTATCTTTAATAGAACTAATATAGGTCAATAAAATAATCCTCTGAAAGCCTATGTATTTTGAATGAAGCTCCAAGACGTACAGATTGATCGCCGCTTGCAAGCCACCGTAGAACCTCTGTTTTATCATATACGGCTGAACTACTGCCAATTTCTATAAATTCGTCGTCTATTAAATCAGCCAATAGATCTAAGACGAAACCAGAACGATAGAACCTATCCTAAAAAAGGTTCAAAGAAATGCACGTGTTGATCTCCGGTTATCGCAACGACTTGTTCTTTAGCTGTTCTAGAAGCAGTCTGCTACTTATCAGGTATTAATATAGCAGGAACAATTAATGGATTAAAATTTATTGATCCTTTTAACATAGAAAAAAGTAAATTTATACCAGTTGCAAAAGACTTAAAATGTAAGTTTTGCTCCCAATATTAGTATGAAGAAAGAATTTTCCTATGCGCCCCATAAAAACGATAATAAAATTAGCGGCTCCTATCTCATTATTTAATTTAACCACCGTCTTAATTACAATTATTAATGGATTATTCTTAGCTAAATTAGGCCCAGATTTTCTTGCAGCAGGTGCCCTTATAGGTGTCACACAGCTAACTTTAATGATGATTTTTTCTTCCCCTTTATTTTCAATAAGTCCTATTATTACTCGCCTTAATTCCGATATTTTCAAATTGGCAGCTTAATACGCCATGGTGTTATTTTTGCTTTCTTACTCTCTATTCCAGTTATAATGAGTGTAGCTTTTATAAAAATGATTCTGCTATTTCTTGGTCAACCAAATTCTATTATTGATTTGGTCAGTCTATATTTCAAAACATATATATGGAGTATCCCTATCGGAATGCTGTTAACTTGTTGCCAACAATGTCTGTTGGGGTTAAAAAAACAAATTTAGTAACTTGTATTGGCTTAATTAGTTTGATTGTTTCTGTAACCGCAAGTTATATATTAACTTTTGGCAGTTTAGGCATTACTCTTCTAGACATCGCGGGATTAGGTTATACTCAGGTAGTTAGAGTTACCGAAGCGCTTCTCTTTATAATTAGTTATATCGTTTTAAATAAAGAATTTAATAAATTCAAATTCTTTTCCAAAAGATCCTTTAATCGTTTTTTAGAATTAAAACAAATATATCGTTTAGGGTGGCCAATATCTCTACACGCTACCTCTGAATATTTAGTTCAGTTTGTTTTAACTTTAATTGCTGGAAATTTGGGATTAACCGCCTTAATTTCTCAGCAAATTTCTACACAATATATCCAATTTTTATCAATAATATTTTTAGCTTTATCTCAATCAGCAAATTTATTAGTAAGTGACAGTATTGGGAAAAAAGATTTTCAAAGCATGGATGAGTTTGGAGGTGCTGCAATTAGAATAGGCATTTATATAGGGCTTATTGGGCTTTTTGTATCTCTTTTTTATCCTAGCATGTTAATCCATCCTTATCTTGGTGATCATTCTGATTTAGAGGAAAACCTTACGCAATTTTTAATAATTATTATGTTTGGACAAATATTTTCTGCATGGAAAACAAAGAACGACATGCTGCAACTATTAAAGCTTTAGCTGATAAATAATGGAATTAATTTTTTTAACTGCAGACGATGGGGTATTTATCCAAAGCGAAATATTATCAGCCACATCAGTCACTGATATTGGCAAACTTGAGTCCGCCATTAAACGTGCGGAGCAGTGTACCATAACCTGATAGAACCAGAATTACTGAAAAGATTGTATTGTTGTGACAAAACCCCGACCATGCAAGCTTGGACATAAAAAAATTACAAGGCGAACCCTATTTTCGCCTACGTGTTGGACAATGGCGAATGATTTTCGATAGAGATAACGAGGTGAAAATTATTTCGATAGAGAAAATTAAACCCCATGGAGGTGCTTACAAATGAACCTACAAACAATTAAATCAATGGATGGCAAGGTAGAGTATGTCCTCTTGCCCGTGGCCACCTACCATGCTTTGCGCCATCAAATTACTGAGCAATTAAAACATTCGAAAGAAAATGAAGATTATGAGGTATTTGACCCTACTGATGGTAGCAAGATCAGATTATATCGATAATCCTATTGCTTTAGCTCGCATTCAAGCAGGTATCACACAAGAAGAACTAGCCAAGCTCATGAATGTCACGCAAGCCTATGTGAGTAAAATTGAAAACCAAGAAAAAGTTACGGCCAAAATGATGCAAAAAGTGACAAAAGCGATTATAGTGAAATGATTTATTTCAAACCTTTACACAAAGATGTTTACAGCTGGTTTCAAAAAAGCCTTATAATACTTATTTAATCAATCCGTATAAGTCTTTTGAAACGTTTTCACTACTTCTTGAGTAGTCATATCAATAATTTCTCCATGCACATCACCAAAATTACCATTAGCCTGCAATAACATCCATGCATTCAATTGCTCAATATCATCGCCACTTTGCGAGGCAATTTTTTCCTCATTACAATACACATTTGCAATATAATGCGTGTTCATATTAAATTCTCTTCTAATGTAGACCTTTAATATAAGTCTAGTGATTTTAATCTAATTTACCACTTTTATAAGGTCAAAATTAAAATTAGGCGGCTTGCGTCGCCAGGCTTCTACATCGACACGCGGTCAACTTAATTAAAATCTGAAAAACTTGGCGACGATTTTCTAAAACCATATGTTCTTCGAGTTGTGGTTCGAATAATCATCCCCATCACCACTTTTTTCATCTCGAGTGTTAGCATCCCACATAGAGATAACAATGCGTGTGTTTCGAACGACTCAATCTGCACTGTCTCTAACCTCAAAATATGGCGGCAGGAAGGGGAACACTGTTAGCCTAATCGTGAGGTAGACGGAGACGGAGACGGAGACGGTTCATTATCAGATATTGATTTCTGATTAGAGAACATTGTTGGTAAATTATTTCGGTAATGCTTAACCAAATCAAACTTATTTTCTTTTTTTGAGCGTTTAAATGAATCGTAAGTATTTTCACATTGATCTAATTTTGTCATAATCTCCGCTAAATTAAACAAGAAATTTACTGTAAGTTTGTTATAGATCGTTGTGTATTTTTCATCAATAGCATCACGGTATTCATCCAAAGCACATCCTAAATGTATGAGATCAGGTTCTTCTTGATGAGCTTTTGAATTAAGTAATGTTCTACACGCAAAAAGAGTGATCGACTCTCTGACTTTATAGTAATCTTTTGCTGCTTTATATTCGGTTAAAAATTGATTTTCAATCGCATCTACACTATTTTTTAATTCTTCTTTATTTGTCATCTTATCCTTAAAGAACTCTGTTAGTGCAGCATTAAGATCTTTGCTGGAAAGTATTTCATTGTGTTGATAATTTTTTATTTTATTAGAAAGTTCATCCACGAATAACTTACAATCATTGAATGCTTCTAATCTATTTTTGACCGCTTCAAATGCTGTGTGTTCATCATTTGCGCTTAAATTTTCTTTTTTGACTATTGCTCTAATATTAGCCGCCATTTTTTCTTCTGATTCACAGATTTCTACATCTGAAATTAATTTTTTCAGTTCTTCGGGAATTTTTTCTGATTCATGCATTTTAGCGAAAATTTTAGCAACATTATTATCTAATTGTCCGCCTAGTTCACTTGCTTGTTCTTCACCGATGAGGTCTTTAAGTAATTCTAGAGTTAATGATTTCATGGATTGAACGACAATTTTTTCTTCTTTATCTGTCAACATATTCTTCCTTTTACTTGACTATTATTATTATTATGTGGCATTAAAATACCAAATTAATTTTAGAATGCAACATTAAAATGCTTTGCCATAACTGTAAGTGCATGAAAATTCAAGCAGCAAATCTAGGATGCAATTTCTTCAGCAGTAGCGATTCAAAAGAAGTCTATTGTATAATCAAATTATTACTGACTTTCTTTTATCGAGTACTTTATGCAAAAAAATGCGCCCTTGGTGCTTTTAATTTTAGACGGTTGGGGTTATAACAAAAATAATAAACACAATGCAATTGCTAAAGCCAATACCCCGCAATGGGATGAATGGTGGCAAACCTGTCCACACATCCTTTTGGAAGCATCAGGTTTACCCGTGGGTTTGCCCGATGAACAAATGGGTAATTCGGAAGTCGGCCATATGCACATTGGAGCAGGCAGAATCATTCAGCAAGATTTCACGCGCATTAATGAACATATAGACACGGGTGACTTTACCAAAAATCCAGTATTTAATAACGTCATTAGGCAATTAAAGCAAACCGGTAAATCTCTGCATCTTCTCGGATTGTTTTCTCCTGGTGGAGTACACAGCCATGAAGACCATTTATTTTCTTTGCTCGCCCTTTGCGCACAACATGATGTACATTCGGTCTATTTACATTTATTTCTTGATGGGCGCGATACGCCGCCACAAAGCGCATTAGAAAGCTTTGCGCGTCTGGATGAAGAACTTAAAAAATACCCCATTGCTACTGTTTCTTCCATTAGTGGTCGTTATTATGCCATGGACAGAGATAACCGTTGGGAACGAATAGAACCGGTTTATCGCTTATTGACTGAAGGTCAAAGTGAACATCAATTTGCTGACGCAAAAACCGCGATAAAAACCTACTATCAGCAAAATTTGTCGGATGAATTTATTCCTCCTACTTTAATTGGCACGGGAAAAACAATTACAGATGGTGACGCAATTTTATTTTTTAACTTTCGCGCTGACAGAAGCAGACAATTAACTGCCACATTTATTGATAAATCATTTTCCAAGTTTGAACGTAAGGTACATCCGCAATTATCGTATTTTGTCAGTATGACACAATACGATAAAAACCTACCTACTACACCGGCATTCCCCCCTATTCCTTTAACTAATACTATAGGAGAGGTTCTGGCAACACATGGTTTAAGCCAACTACGTATCGCTGAAACCGAAAAATATGCGCATGTAACATTTTTCTTTAACGGAGGCAACGAGAATATTTTTGCGAATGAAGAACGAATTCTAATTCCTTCTCCTAAAGTGGCTACCTATAATTTACAACCGGAAATGAGTGCGTCACAGTTAACTGATTGTTTAGTCAATGCCATTAACCGCCATAGATATGATGTCATTATCTGTAATTATGCTAATGCAGATATGGTAGGACATACTGGCGATTTTAATGCCACAGTATCTGCCATAGAATGTCTGGATCAATGCATGAATAAAGTCTGGCATGCATTGCGCAAACAAGGAGGACAATTACTCATTACGGCTGATCACGGTAATGCGGAGGAAATGTTTGACGAGACAACACACCAGCCTCATACTGCTCACACTAATGAACCGGTACCTTTAATGTATGTTGGTGGTAATTGGCATTTTATCCGTACCCAAGGCAGTTTAATTGATATAGCGCCAACCATGCTAGGCTTATTAGGGATTAATCCTCCAACAGAAATGACCGGGCATCAATTATTAAAAAAAGATACTTATGACTAAACGAAGTAATCAGTTAAGAAATAAGCTGGTAATAATGTCCTTAGGCACCCTACTTGGTTTAGCGCTGTATGCAAACCCTTCAGAAATACAACAGACACAAACCAAATTAAAACAATTAGATGTGCACATTAAGAAATTACACTACATGTTAAATTCAGCACATGATAAACGTGCTCTTTTAAATAAAGAATTACTAGCGACTGAAAAACAAATAAGCCAAGGAGTCTATGAACTCCATTCTATTCAGAAAAGTATGAATGATAAGTCATATAAAATCAGCGAATTACAAAAGCAAGTGAATCAAATAAACAAGCAACTAATAAACCAACAGCACTTATTAGCAAATCAAATAAAAACTCGCTACCAAATGGGTGAGTATCAACCCCTCAAATGGCTACTTAATCAGGATAATCCTTATAAAATAAGCAGAATTCTAACTTATTACCAATACATCGTTAAATCACGCCAACAGCTTATTGAGCAAATAGACACTACTCGGCATAACCTGAATCAAAGCAAAGAACTATTAAATAAGGAGTTTGCAGAAAAACAAAAACTAAAATTCAAACTCACAACACAGCAGAAAAAATTACAACAAAAAAAGAATTATCATACTGTATTAATCAAATCATTAAATAGTGAAATTCAAAACAAACAAACAAGTTTACAGGAGGCTCAAAGAAATAAAGACAATTTAGCTCGCCTATTAAATGCATTATCTCAACAAAGTAGTACTCAAACAAATCAACCTTTTGATCAGATGCACAAAAAATTGCCGCTTCCAGTTCAAACCCAGAATGTATCTTTACACAAAATGAACCAAGGGGTGACATTTTTTGCCGATGAAGGAAGCGTTGTAACTGCCGTTTATCCAGGTAAAGTAGTATTTAGTGATTGGTTAAAAGGCTATGGTTTGTTACTTATTATCGATCATGGCCGAGGATTTATGACCTTATACGCACACAATGAATCATTATTTAAAAAAGCAGGACAACAGGTTCGTCAAAATGAACAAATCGCTTCTGTAGGTCATAGCGGTGGAATTAAACAAAACGGTCTATACTTCGAAATAAGACTAAGAGGAAAAGCAATCCCTCCCCTGGCTTGGCTGCTACCGGTTTAAGGTGTTTTTTTATTGAAATAAAGAGGAAATTAAACTAACCGCCTTTACCTCTGGCACTTAAATTGCATTTCAATATTATAAAAACAAAAAAGAAGGCGACTTATTTTAGGCGCGCATCTGAGGAGATAGTTATGTTGATAAGGAAACTACATCCATACATGCTTTCAGCAGTGTATGCAATTACACTGATGTTACCTCTGACGGCCTTTACCGCTGATGATGAGCCCAGTTCTGGCCCTACCTCTAAAGCGGTACCTTTAGAAGATGTACAACGCTTTTCCAATGCACTTGGTGAAATTAAAAAATATTATGTAAAACCTATCGATGACAAAGAACTGTTTAATAATGCCATTCGTGGCATGCTCAGTGGCTTAGATCCTCATTCAACTTATCTAGATGAAGAAGAATTTAAAGAACTACAAACCTCTACGAGTGGTGAATTTGGTGGTTTAGGTCTTGAGGTAACGATGGAGGAAGGGGTAATAAAAGTCATCACCCCTCTGGTTGATACCCCTGCGTTCAAAGCCGGAATGAAATCAGGCGATTACATTATTAAATTCGGTAAAGAGTCTGTACAAGGTCTTTCCCTTAAAGACGCAGTTAAAATGATGCGCGGTAAGGCAGGAAGTACCATTGAGTTAACTGTATTACGTAAAGGAGTTAACAAAGCGTTAACTTTTGATTTGATTCGTGAAGTCATTCAAATCAAAAGTGTACAAAGCAAATTACTTAGCCCAGGCTATGCGTATATTCGTTTGACCCAATTTCAGGTATTAACTGGAAAAGACATGTTGCAAGCTATTGACCGTTTAAAACTAGAATCTGGAGGTAAAATAAAAGGTTTGATCCTGGATTTAAGAAACAATCCAGGAGGGTTACTCGACTCAGCCATCCAGGTTTCTGATGCGTTCCTTGGTAAAGATAAATCAGGTAAACCAGAAACAATTGTTTCCACTAAAGGTCGCTTACCGGGTACGGATTTTACTGCTCTGTCTAAAGGAATTGATGTGTTAAATAATGCACCAATGGTTGTATTAATTAATAATGGTTCCGCTTCGGCTGCTGAAATCGTTGCAGGCGCATTAAAAGATAACAAACGAGCAGTTGTTCTTGGTACTACCAGTTTTGGTAAAGGTTCTGTGCAAACCGTATTACCTCTCGATAACAAAACAGGTATTAAATTAACCACTGCTCTTTACTACACACCATTAGGTACTTCAATTCAAGCAAAAGGAATTGTGCCTGACATCGTAGTCAAAGAAATAGAAATACCTAAAAAGACTACTAAAAAAAATAATGATGCAACTGGGTTTAGTGAAGCAGATCTGAGTGGGCACTTAATTAATAAAAATAATACAGAAAAAACTGTTGCAAAAAAAATGGAAGCCAAACCCGAAGATTTATTACACAATGACTATCAACTTTATGCTGCGTATACTGTATTAGAAGGTATGGCTTTAAATAATCAATAAGTTCCATCCTCTTAGAACATGTTAACAATTGATTCTAATGTCCACGTGCTGCAATAAATTGCAGCACTATCCATTGGTGATGTACTTCCATTGTAGTATGGCAGCAGAGAAATTGTTGTAAAATAGAAAGAAAAAAGTAGTCATGCAAATGGCAAACAAAGAAGTTGTAGCAAAAGAATTAATATCTGTAATGACAAGATCCCATACAGTTAAAGATGCTTTTTCTTTTACGTCATTTTTGTTTCAGACATAAAAAACTTCGACACGATTTATCAGCCAATGCAAAATAGTTTGAGCTACTTGCGGATCAGGCTCTAGCAAAATTTTGTAAGACTGTTTCTTCAAGTTCACATCCTTATGAGCTATTTAATCTCTTTAAATTTAGATTAAAAATTGGCTAAAATAGTTCCTAATTAAGAAATAGTTTATTTTTTAATTAGATGCAACCTCTTTTCCTAGTTTACGCCGTGATTGGTTTTTCATTATAAAAAACACCCTTTCCATCCAGTTTAAATGCACCCATTAACCCAGTTCTGGCTTCCAGAGCCAATAAACTTGTAGCAATTGATTCGCTGGAAAAATTAGAATTAATTTTCATAGCAATCATTGCGCTGTTATGCAGCAGATGAAAAATATCATAGGTATATCCTGCTTCAGTCACCGGATGACTAAAATATTCTCGTTTAAATTGCCCCACAAACTGTTGATTCATTTCAGTTAAAACCGCTCCGCGTTTATAATTAGGACTTTGTATTTGAAAATTATTTTTCCCATCAGCAACAGCATCACAACCCAAACAAAAATGAATAAGATTATTCTTCTTCGCTAAAGACGCTACCACTGAGCCTGTATCAGCACTTTCAGTCAAAAGAACATTAATATGATGCACATCAATAAATTTTTGTAACGTCTCCCTAGATTTCTTGCTCACAGAAAATTTATCTAAAGTATAAAATTCGTAACTAATTTCAACAGATTGTAACTGATCACGAGCTATTTCTAGTGCTCCTAACATATTTCTGCCAATATATGCTGATTTACTCGTGAATGGAGCATAGATACCAATATTAATTGTTTTTTTCGTTGACTCGTTTGTACTTGCACCAACAGCATCTGCTGTAATAAATACCATCACAACACCAAGAATCACCCAAAATTTTGATAAAAATTTAGTCATATTTTTCTTCTTGTAGTTAGAAGCAATAAAAATTATTTTGCTATGAATAAACTTAAAATACAATGCCTAGTATTCAAAGCCCACCGTTTGTTTTTGTCATGTATGAAGAAATTTGATTGGGAATTAACAATAATTATGCGATAATCTGCCATCATTGATACTTGTTATGACATTATGAACTTTATCAAATCAGTTTCATTACTTGTTAGCTTTTTAATTTTTTCACAAACTCAGGCTAATGTTCAATCTCATTTTGACCAAATAAAAAATGATCCAAATGCCTTATATGAGTTTTTTAAACTCATGCCCAAAGGTGGAGAATTACATTACCATTTAGCCGGAAGTGTCTATCCTGAAACTATGTTAGAGATAGCATCCAAAAGCAATTATTGTATTGATAAAAAAACGTTTGCGGTAACTAATAGTTCTTCTGGATCGTGCGAAGGTATCCCTATTAAAGAACTATTCGATCAACCCGAACTTTATGAAAAAACGGTACGAAGTTGGTCTTTGAAAGCATTTACTCCTGGAGAAGAATCAGCACATGATCACTTTTTTAATGCATTCTTTAAATTTGGAACTTTAGTATTTGATTACAGGCCAGAATTGGTTGCCGATATAATTAAAAGAGCAGCAAATCAAAATGAGCAGTATCTGGAATTAATGATTATACCTGATAACGCGCATTCCCTCAGTTTTGGCGCGTTACTTAAAGATGCTTCATCTTTTGCCCAAAAAAGAAAACTTTTATTAGCTAATGAAGATTTTCAAAAAAACAATGAATATACCGTTACCGAAGCAGATAACATTCTCCAACAAGCACGTAAAAATCTGGGATGCGACACAAATCCGCAGCAGAAAAATTGCCAAGTCACCATAAAATTTTTATATTACTCACTGCGTGAACAACCTTTGGATAATCTTTTTGCACAAACCCTTAATGCATTTGAAGCGGTCGCTAAATCTCAACAACGGCAAAAGAATAGCCTGGTGGGGGTCAATTTAGTTCAAGCGGAAAATGGTATATTCGCTTTACGGGATTACCTCAAACAAATGCAGATCTATCAATACCTGCATCAAATATACCCACAAGTTAATATTACATTACATGCAGGGGAATTAACTCAGGAGTTAGTAGTTCCCGAGGAATTAAATTACCACATTCATGATGCGTTAATGACCGGGCAAGCACAAAGAATTGGTCATGGTGTTACTATAGCTCATGAAGAAAATGTCAACGCTATTTTAAACTACATGGCAAAACAGCATATACCAGTAGAGATTAATCTGAGCAGTAATCAGAAAATATTAAATGTTTCAGGCCGCAATCATCCATTGAATTATTACCTTGCGCATCATGTTCCGATTGTTTTATCTACAGATGATGAAGGGGTATTACGTACTACTTTAACAGCTCAATATGTAGAGGCGGTAATGGATCATAATTTAGATTATCCAACCTTGAAACAAATTAATAGAAATGTATTAACTTATGCGTTCGTTCCAGGTAAAAGCATTTGGGCTAATGCAGAAAAAGCCCTATTAGTTAAAGAATGTCAGGATTTAAAAAGTAACACTTGTAAAAAATTCATTAAAGATAATGAAAAAGCGCGATTACAATGGGAATTAGAAGTGAAATTAAATGATTTTGAGAGTATATATTAAAACACAATGACCTTAGATTATAAGATTATATTGACTCGGAAATTTAGATATAACATGCATTCCGCTATGCGTAGTTCGCGGTCAATTTGATCATCATCTTTGATAAACAAAATTTGCACTTAAGGTCCTACTTATTACGAACTCTCTCCCTACGTACCTGCGGCTAAAAACTAAAAACTAAAAACTGCGGATGAGCTAACATTGCGGGCATCCAGTCTAACCGTCAACGAAGCCCATCTGAGCGGGAATGCCACTATTCCTTAGCAATAGCGGCTTACTTATGCTTAGACCGTAAAAGGGTCCTGCAAAATAATGGTTGAATCACGTTCTGGACCCGTCGACAACATGGCAATAGGAATATGCAACAATTGTTCTATTCTATTCAGATAAGCAATCGCGTTAGCAGGTAAGTCATTCCTATTGGTGATATCAGCAGTAGACTCGTTCCAACCGGCAATTTCTTCGTAAACAGGCACTAAACCTTCAAAATCATCCGCTGCTTGCGGAGGACGAGAAATTAAATTGCCACTACTGTCTTTATAAGCCACAGCAATACGCAGCACATCCAAATTATCTAAAACATCCAGCTTGGTGATGCACAAACCCGTAATACTATTCAATTCGATGGAGCGTTTTAATAAAACTGCATCAAACCAACCACAGCGTCTTGGTCTTCCCGTAACTGCGCCAAATTCTTGACCTCGCTCTGCAATTTTCTTTCCAACTTCATCAAACAGTTCAGTGGGAAAAGGTCCCCCACCAACACGGGTAGTATAAGCTTTAGTGATCCCTAAAACATAGTCAAGATATTTAGGTCCAAAGCCAGCACCATTCACTACGGAACCAACGCAGGTATTTGAAGAGGTTACAAAGGGATAAGTACCATGATCAATGTCTAAATAAACCCCTTGAGCTCCTTCAAATAGAATATTATCTCCTTTTTCTCTATGTTCATGCAAAGCTGTAGGTACATCACAAACTATGGGGCGTAATTCCTCAGCCCAAGTAGTAGAGGCATCTAATATGGGTTGCATTTCTACAGCAGGCTGCTTGAAATATTGAGTCAAAATAAAATTATAATAATCCAAAAGTTCTGCCAATTTTTGAGCAAAACGCTCTGGATGAAATAAATCACCTACTTTTAGCGCGCGCCGAGCAACCTTATCTTCATAGGCCGGACCAATACCACGGCCGGTTGTACCAATAGCGGCCTTACCCATATGCAATTCACGTGCTTTATCTAAAGCAACATGACATGAAAAAATAAGTGGGCAGGCTAAGCTAACATGCAAACGAGAACGCACATCAATTCCTGTGCCTTCAAGCTCTTTGATCTCACTCAGCAATGCCTCTGGTGAAAGCACCACGCCATTTGCAATATAGCATGTGACATGCGGTCGAAGCATACCTGAAGGGATTAGACGCAAAACAGTTTTAACCCCATTAATTTTTAAAGTATGGCCTGCATTATGACCACCTTGATAACGAACGACTACTTGCGCATCTTGCGTTAATAAATCGACAATTTTACCTTTGCCTTCATCGCCCCATTGTGTACCTAAAACAACAACGTTCTTACCCATGATTTACTCGTTAATTTGCAAAATGCCATCAGGATTGAACCTGATTTCAGCAAAATCGGCCATTATAGTTACTTTTTAACTAAGACACCATCATTTTTTGGAGTAGCCTGCTTAAAATAATCAAAAAATGCACTACTTTGATCTAATACTAAAATATCATGTTTGCTGTTGAAACTTCCTTCGTAAGCCAAGAGACTACGGTATAATGTAAAAAAGTCCTTATTTTGACTGTAAGCCTGAGCATAGATTGATGCCGCTTTTGCTTGTCCAACAGCGCGGACTTTTTGTGCATTACTT